>JAHIRA010000021.1 GCA_018818905.1 Patescibacteria group bacterium
AGATCAATTCTATAGGCCAAGGTTTTTTCTATTTTAACCTTAAGACCCATTTTGCCACTTTCAAAATCAAAGTTGAGAAGCTCGGCCTCTACCCCTTCCTGAATGCCATCGGTCAAAACTTCTTTTTCCTCATTTTCAGCAGCCTCGACAACACCCTTGATCACCATCTCCATATCTGATTCATTGAAAATTAGGGTCGAGACCCTAACCTTGACCTCTAAAGTAAAATCTTCAGTCTCAGCACCAACTTCCTTACTCGATTTTGTTTCTATGATTTCTTTTTTGACCGCACTATCAAAAAAACTCTTGTCAGCCGGAACTTTGCTTTTGAGGTTTTCTAGCGCTTGAGCATAAATAGGTTCGGCCAGCTCATTTTTGGCCTTCTCGAGATCTTCTTCGCTTAGAATTCTGACAGTTCTTTTATCGCCACCAGTCATAGGACCAACACTTTCAGCCCAAATAGCTTCTTGTTTTCCTGCGGGAAGACCGGGAATAATAAAGCGACTACCCTCGATATCATATTCTTTACCAGCCTCATCGGCCTCAAGAACAACCTTAATCCGGCCTGGTATAGCGCTCCCCCCTTCGATAGTTGCTCCTGGCACCTCGATGTTATTGGGGATTCGATAGGTCTTGCCATTATCTGCCTGAAACCTAGTATTTGCCACCAGCGGTTGAGTTGATGACGAGAACTTATTGTAAATTATAACCTCACCTTTGGACTTATCCCCTATCTCCTGTACACCAGCTGTTTTGAATTCTTGCTTATTACTTGCCCCTTCGGCAAAAACGATCTCTCCTGGAAGCAAGTTATTTTCATAATCGACACCGGGAATATCTTTTTCTATCACGACATCAAGGCTAGAAACATATTGTTCGGTTTTGGGATAAACCGTAATCTCTGCTTTTGGGAGTAACACAAAGAAAATAAGTCCAGCAATCGCCAAGCTAATCCCACAAAATAGGATAAAAAATTTGATACTAACCTTAGGCAAGAAAACAATTCGTCTTTTCTTCTTGTCTTTTTCTCCTTCTATTTCAGTGTCTTCTAGTTGCGGCCTAAAAGTATCTTCCTTGCTTTCTTTCTTGTGATAAGTGTTGACCTGAACCGCTTTATTATCAAACTCTTCTGACTCTTCTTCAGCTTCTATTCCTTGGTTTGATTCTTTCTCTTCAAGTTTGAGATTTTCTTCTCTCTTGGGAAACATCTCAAAAGATTCAGTAGGCGGCAACAAAACCTTGTCATCTTCTTCTTTGGCTACACTTTCAACTGGTCGGTGTATTCTTTTTTTCTCCATACGCTCTGACTTGGGTGGAGAAATAATTTCGTCTGAACTTGGAATTTCGGTTCTAACTTCTAGACCAGCTCTTTTGGCCAGATTGTAGCCAACTTTGTCTGAAGTAACTACGAGAACATTTTTGCCAATAATATCTGACTGTCTTTTGAGAAGTTGTAAATTGACAATGCTTTGAATCAGAACAGCTCTTTTGGGGATAACCAAAACCAGGTCATAGACCTTGGTTTGCTTAATCTTGTCTATAGCCGAGGTAATTTCTTCGTCAATGTCCAGATAGATAGTCTTCATCAGCTTTGCATTAGCTTGACAGCTCGCCGTAACACTCCACCTAGAATATCTTCATTTCCGGTGAAGTCCAGAGCTAGATTGGCTAGGGCCATCGGGGTCACGTCCTGAGTCGAAGTTAGCTTCCCGGTTTCATCGGTAATATTTTTGACATCTGGTGGTCTAATAAATTTTATTTTGGGATTTCTAGCAAAAGCTAGATTTTCTCCCCAAGCATTGGACAGAAGAGCAGTTCTTATTCCCGGTAAAGCGCTCCCACCACCACAGAGTAGAATCTTTGAGGGCAATAAATCATCTTCAGAATATTCTTCCAAGGCTAGCTCAACTCCAGAAAGCCATACTCGACAATCTGTTTCTAGAGCATCCTTGACCTTTTTGGTGTAATCTGGCGAGAGTTGATTTTTGGAATATTGAATTTTTACTTTTTCTGCTTGTTCAAAATTCATAGATAGTTGATCGGCAATTCTTTTGGTGAAAGCTTTGCCTCCTAAGGCAAACATTCTCGTTCCCTCAAGTCCACCGTTTCTGACCACAGCCACATCAGTCGTGCCACCTCCAATATCAATGAAAATAGCGCTAAACTCAACCTTATCTTCTATTCCCAAGCATCTAGCCACAGCATAAGGTTCGGCTGCAATAGACAGAAGGTCAAGACCCAGCTCGGAAGCAATTGTCTGCAAGGCTCCCAGATGAATAAGGGGCGCGTAGGCATTGAAGACTGAAATAGTAATATCTTTCCCCTGAAAACCGACTGGATTTGTGACCCTATAACCATCGATTCTAACATCAACAATAGCGGCATTAATCAAACGAACATCAATTTCTGGTAAACCCGTCTCCCAAGAAAGCTGTTTTCTGACCTTGTCAAAAGCCTTCCACTGAACCTTCTGAATAATATTTTTGAGTTCTGGTAGATCAATTTTTGATTTGGGCTTGAGTCTTTCGTAATGGACTGTGGTAGTTTTGCCTTTAACCAGCTCCCCAGCAATCCCAAGAATAACTTGATTGGGACTTTCGCCACACATTTCGGCTGCTTTATTAATCGCCTTTTCGCACGAGCGCACCACTCCTTCAATATCAGAAAC
>JAHIRA010000022.1 GCA_018818905.1 Patescibacteria group bacterium
CAGAGACCAATGGATCGCTACCTAGAATGTGCAGGTTCTTGTCGGCATAGTTTACCGCCACAACCGTTTCAACAGTTTGATTATCCAGCTGAGACAAGCCTAACTTCTTGGCAATTGGAGGTGGGTAGATGGCTCGTCTAAAGAAAACCACCACTACATCAACCACGTTATCGTCTTGATCTTTGAAATTACCGGAAAAGAAATACCAACCAAACGGGAAGTCTTCATGCGCGCTGTGATCTTTGGGAAAGGTTAGCTTATCAATGCTATCCATATCGTCATAGCCCTTGAAATAGTCTTGGCCCATAAAAGCCATCAGGTTGTAAGCTTTCCTAGGACTCAATCCTTTTTCGGCAATATCGGCCAAAAATTCATAACGATCTGGATATTTTTTGACCAGAGGAGTGGACTCTGCGCCCACGTCAGAAATCATCTCGGCGGTGTTCTGGCCCAAGCCAGCCGGGGTATTTTGTTTGTCAGCTAGAATTTGCTGAACTTCTGCTGGCAAATCTTCTGGCCATTTGGCGTCCTTTGCTAGCCACAGAGAATTGAGCATGTCTTCTTTGGTGTCAGTATCAACTTGGTCGCTGGCCACGTTCATGCTGATGTCTTGCTTTGCATTCTTCATGCCAAACATGACAGAAACCAGAGCTATGACCACAATAAGAATCAGTAGGACATAGACCCCGATTTTGAAAGGAGATTTTTTCATTTTGTATTTGTGTTAGTTGTAAATCTTATCTTTTACTTGACCTTATTTGACGCCCACTTCAGTGATTTTTTCTAGGATTATATTCAAATTCTTTGCCAATCTTCCAAACTCCCTTTTCCCGAAAAGCAGGAATTGTTTGTCTAGAAGCAGCGTTAATAAGAGCCGGAACTGTTTTGTGGATCTTTCTAGCAAAATCAGAAAGCTTGATAATTTCTTGTCCTTTTAGATAGGTAATTCTTTTGTGTAACGACTCGGTTAAAGCCAGCACTATTATTCTCTCCATGGCTGACGTATCGTTTTTTATTCTAAACTCATCAAATGCAACGTAGTAATCTTGCTTTTCCTTGTCTCTAATAATAATACTAGGAAAGTCATAATCAGCCAACTGATAGTTAATCAAAACTCTTCCTATTCTACCATTGCCATCACAGAATGGGTGAATTGTTTCAAAATCCAAATGAAACTTGGCGATCTTTTTGATAAAATAATCGGTGACATTGCTTGTATATTCCCGTTGTGCTACTTCAATCATGTTATCAACCTTTTCTGGAGCCGGCGCAATATGTGTTCCAACACGAACGTATTCTCCACTTTTTCTAAATCTTCCAGCTATTTTGTCATCAATACCAGTTAGCAACATGTTGTGCAACAAGAGAATGAGCCTAACTTCCAGCTTTTCTCTTTTTTCCATATTTCTGATAAACTCAATGACTCTGGCTAGATTTTTGGCTTCAAAAACCTCTCTAAGCGTAACATCACGAGAAACCTCCATCTCGAGAAGAATTTTCTCGGTTTCCTTGAGAGTCAGAGTTGAGTTTTCAATAGCGTTAGAGTTGTATACGCTCTCAGACACCTCAGCTTCATCAATCATAGTCAAAAGAGACTCTTTCCCTTTTTTTCTAGAATCAAATTCTTCTTTAAGTGTCTGAATTCTTCTCTTTTTTGGTTTGGTCATTTTCATGTGTTAATTCTATCATATTCACTATTTTTTGTCAATTTATAGTGAATTTGCTCCGAAAAGTGCATCAGATTCACTAAAAATGCACGTTACTACTCTTCCCAAAACAAAAAAGCGGCTTTTTCCGCTTTTATCTTTGGTGGACCTCATGCGATCCAGATGGGACTTAATTATAGCAGAGAGGTATAAGTTGCCCCACTGTCCTTTTCACTGTTTTATTTACTCAAAAATAAAATCCTTTTGCGTCTTTTTAGGAGCTGCTTTTCTCCGGAGTCATTGTAACAACATTTCTCCAATTGTTAACAGCTTCTGAAAATAGCAAAGATAAAATCTCATCCCGACTATAACCCTTCTTTTGCAGCTGGGCTATCTGATTCACCCAAATTTCTAAGTCTTGTTTGTATTCTTGCCTAAAAACTAAATCTATAAAAGGCAGGACCTCCTCTTCAAAAACTTCAAGCTCCACCGCATCTAGAAGCTCTTCAGCATAACCCTTTTCTTCTTCCTTATCTTCTCTCCTCTCATATGTTACAAGGCTAAGCACTCTTGAAATAGATTCTACAACTCTCTCTGGCACGTCCAAAAGCTCCTCTTGAAACACCTTCGGATAATCATATAAAGAACTTTCGTTCAGAATTTCTAATATTTCTTTCGGATCAGTTCCATCCTGAAAATATGCAAGCATTTCTGTTCGGGCCTGCGAATCCACTCTAATTGTTCTTCTTTCTTCTCTCACAAGATAGTGAAGCATTATATTTACGGCCTCTTCTATGGAACTTGAAGTTTCAACAACCTCTTCAGCAACTTCCCAAGTCCTTTGCCTTGTTTCAATTGGCTCAAATAACCTATCAAACAAATGTTCTTCCTCATGTTTCCTGGTCCGTTCCGCTTTAAAACCACTAATTCTTGAGACCTTCTTTTTGGTTGTATATTTAACTTTCAAGTCATCTTCGTCGCTGACAATACTCACAGATTCGGCATCAAACAAAACATGGCCATAGTATTCACCTTTTGACATCAGCTCTACAAACTTACTCCTGTCCATCTTTCCTACTTGCCTCGCTTGATCAACAAGATTTCCACGAGCATTACTCCCTTTTGGCACCATAATTTTGAAAGAAGCAATTAACTCTTCATTTTCTGAGTCTCCTGATACTAGTTCAATCTCTCGCGGAGAATTGTCATCATTTTTTTCTGGAAAAGTTATTTTCCACTTTGCTCCATCACCAGAAGAAACTTCTATATCAGTCTGCTGTTCCCTAAGCTTTAAATCTAACCCTCTATTTGACACAAATTCCTCACGACTCCCATCAAATCCAGATCCTATACGCGAATCCAGCTTCCCAATCGTAATAGTGCCATCAAAATCACTCACCCCAACGTTTCTTAATGCTGCACCAGAAGAACGCAATGACGCCTCTTTTATTCGTCTACTACTTTCAGCGTCAAATCCATCGACTCCACTACCATACGTATATGCAGTCTCATAGTCCCTCTTATCAAAACATTCCACATGAAGAGATATTGGCCCTTCTGTAACATTGACTCTCCCATGTGGCACTTTCTCAAAACAAGCCTCAAAAAAATCCTTTGCGTCTACATATCTTTCTTGATACTTTTTTACAGCTTCATGTTTTCTTTGGTATTCTTCCAAGGAAATCTTGAAGAAATCAAGCTGATCCTCGTTTAGTCTATATTCCTCCCCTCTTTCAATAACAAATTCCAGAAGTTCATTGGCAGTTCTGTCAGGATTGGCCTCAACAGTTTCCCTAAGCTCTCTAATGATTTTGCCTATTCCTAAACGTTGTAGTACAACTCGATCCTTAATCTCATTCAATCGCTCTCTTCTATTCCCTGAACTCTTTCTCAATTCTCGTAATTCCACCCTAGCATCAAAAGGGAGATAAGAAAGGTCTTTAAATCTTTCTGCCGCCCCCTCGGAAAGATGATAATAAGTTCTTTCCATGTAGTCCTGATCCTCTTCCCATTCTTCATTCTCGTGATCAGACCAGAATCTATTATGTACCTCATTTACAGACCTCGCCTCCACTCTTCTGAAAGTTTCCTTCTTATCTCCTTCACTTTCTCCA
>JAHIRA010000023.1 GCA_018818905.1 Patescibacteria group bacterium
GAAAAAAGCAGTTTTTTGGTCAAATGGTCAAAATTCTTCATGCAGAATTACAAGATCACCATCATCTTCTTGGTTGCGGTTTTAATCGCCGGTCTGTGGGGACTGGGAAACAACCAGCGGCAAGACTTCCCGGAAGTTGAAACCAACTTTGTGGGGATTAGCGCAACATATATTGGAGCCACGGCCGCTGATGTGGAACGTGAAGTGCTGGATCCTCTAGAGACCAAAATTGATTCTCTTGATATCAAAATAACCAAAATCAGAGGTACGGCCGGCAACAACTTTGGTCAGATCACGGTTGAGTTAGAGGATTTGACCGACATGAAAGACAAGGTAGCCAAGATTTCGGAAGCAGTTGACTCTGTGGCTTTACCTAGTGACGTGGAAACCAACGTTGAACTTTATGATGCTTTTGGGCCAACAGTCGCTTACGCTCTTTACAGTGACACAGCTTCCAAGCAAGACATTCTAGAAAAGGCTCCGGCTGTCAAAACTTATCTTGAAGGGTCCTCTTCTGATATCAAGAAAATCGACATTTTTCCGGATCCGGAAACAGAAATAGAAGTTCTGATTGACAATGACAAAATGGCCGAGGCCGGTTTAACCCAAGAGAGTGTCAGTCAAGCCATTCAAGGTTCTATTAGCACTTTGCCGGGCGGAAGCTTGACGACTTCAGATAGCGTTGAGAAGCCTATCAATATCACCGTTCCGATCAAAAATCTTGACGATATCAAGAATATTCAGGTTGGCAACAAAAATCTATCAGAAATTGCAGAAGTTACAAGAAGTATCAAGGCAAGTGAATCTGTCACCTTTGCCGGTTTTATTGAAGATGACAAGCCAACTTCAAAAAATTCTGTCTATATTTTGGCTTATAAAACCAAAGACGGAGACATTATCAATCTGGCCAACGCACTAGACCAAAAAGCTGACGATATCTACAGCGAAGACATTCTTCCTGAAGATATCAAAATTGCCAAGGTCTACGACACCTCTCCTCAGATCCAGGATCAGATCTCAACTCTGGTTAACAATGGTCTCTTGGGGTTGATCTTGATTTTGGTCGTGTTGATGTTCTTCATTAACTTCAGAACTGGTTTGGTGGTGGCTATTGTTATTCCATTGGCTTTCTTAATTACTTTATTTGCTCTACCAGTTTTGGGTTTCACCATCAATATTCTGACCCTCTTTGCCATGATTCTGACCTTGGGTATCTTGGTAGATAACGCGATTGTTATTGCTGAGGGTATCATGTTTCATGTGGAAAGAGGCATGGACAAAGGCAAAGCCGCCCTCAAAACCATATCTGAGCTGGGCCCGGCTGTCACCGTTGCCACTCTCACAACCTTTATAGTTTTTGTTCCTTTTGCTTCCATCGGAGGTATTATGGGCGAAATTATAAAGTACATCCCGTACACCGTGATGATTATGATTGCGGCTTCGTACTTCTTGGCTATCACCATCACGCCTCTGTTTGGGAAGTGGTTTTTGAAACAAGAAACCAAAGAAGAAAGATATAACCGCAAGCTCAAAACTTGGCAAAAGGTTCTTGTGCTTCCTGCTGTCATCTTCCATATCCAGAAAGCCATCGATAAGTTAGTGGGCATCTACGGTCGGTCTCTCAAGAAAATGCTAGAAAAGAAGGCCTGGCGCTTCACTGTTTTGGGACTAGTCGTTATTTTGCTAGGAGTCAGTATTGTCGGTGTCGGTCCAACTCTCAAGTTTGAACAATTTCCCGAGAATGATTCTGAGGTTGCTCAAGTCAGTGTCACTTACCCCACCGGCACATCTTATGAGACAAAAAAAGAGATTGCCCAAAAAGTTGGTGACGAAATTGTCAAAACCAAATACTTTGATTCATATTTCCTTTTTGAAGGTGGAACAACTATTTTCTTCAAACAGCCCAAAGACAGGGAAGGCGGCGAAAAGATCGACGCCCTCATGGAGGATCTGAATAAACGTCTTGATCCTATCAGAAAAGAAGCTCCAGAAGACACTACTATTGACGCTCTTGGTTTGACTTATGGACCTTCTGGCTCAAGCTATGATGTTGAGGTTGAGTTTGTTAGCAATGATGAAGAAGGTCGAAAAAAGGCTGTTGCTGGACTTCAGGAATTCATGGAAGGAAAGAACGATAAAGTTGACAGAACCTTTAATAGTGAAGAAAATGAGCTAGTTCCTTCAGTTGAGGTCGCTTTTAACAAAGAAGATCTAGATAATAAGGCTGTTAATCCTTTCCTGGCTTCTCAGATGATCAATAGTTTTTTCTCCCAGAATGAAGCCGGTCAGGTTTCAATCAAACAGGGCGGTACTTCAGAAAAAGTTATTCTTAGATATCCTGAAGAAAACAAAAGATCCCTTGACGATATCAAATCAATCCTCATTCCGTCCCTCATTGGACAACCTGTTAAATTAGATGAAGTTGCAGAAGTTAGAGATGTAGAAAAGCTGGAAACAGTCAAGCATCTTGATGGTAGAAGAGTCACTTCTTTCAGAATCAAGCTTAAAGATGGGGAAGATGTTGCCATTCTCAACCAAGAAGTCAAAGATTTCTTAACCGATGATAAACTCAAAGAGTTTGGTCTTAAGTCAGAAGATCTTTCTTTCGGTGGTTTGGCTTTCTCCAATGATGAAGACTTTGCTAATCTCCAGCTTGTTTTCATTATGGCTATTCTGGGTGTCTTTATTATTCTTGTCTATCAGTTTAGATCTTTTGCTCAGCCTTTCTTGATCATGTTCACTATCCCAATTGCCTTCATTGGAATTTTGCCTGGCCTCAAACTTGTTGGTGATTCACTCAATATGATTTCTGGTCTGGGGGTTGTCGCTGTGGTGGGTATCGTCGTTAACGACGCCATTGTCTTTATTGACTACATGAACCGGTTTAGAAAGCAAAATCCTGATCTCAAACTGTCAGAAGTCTTGGTCCAAACCGGTGAAGCTAGAATGAAACCCATTCTCTCAACTTCAATTACTACTATCTTTGGTATCTTGCCTATCACCCTGACCGATCCGTTCTGGAGAGGACTGGGCACAGCCATTATTGGCGGTTTGATTTTCTCTACTCTAGGCACGCTGATTGTTATTCCGTTGATTCAATATACCTTTACGAGAAAGAAGAAACGGGGAACTCTTGAGGACAAGAAGGCAAGCTAAATCCTTGCATACAAGAAGCACTTCCAGAAAAGGGAGTGCTTTTTTGTTTCAAAAAAAACACAGATTCAGAACTAGTTCGGCTGGTTTTCGAGCGAGATCTTGCAAAGCTTACCGATGCAATCGGAAAGAAGCGTTCCTCCAGTATTCTTGTCTCCACTTTTTATCAAAGCAATGCTATAATAAAAACCGATGAAAAAGAAACAGCTTGAAGAAATAAAGAGAATTTTTGATGATAATCCAGATGTCAAGCTGGCGTACTTTTTTGGATCCCAAGCCAAAGGAGAAGCTGGACCAGCTAGCGATTATGATTTTGCAGTTTATTTTGATAATCAAAATTCAGAAGAGATTTTCTCGAACAAAGCAAAACTTCTTGATCAGCTAAGTCGACAGCTTCAAACTGATAAGATTGATATAGTAATTCTAGATACAGCCAAGAAGCCTGAGTTGAAATATAATATCATTTCGGAGGGGCAGTTAATTTTTGAAAAAGATCCGTATAAGGTAATTCTGGAACCCAAGATTTTGAACGAATATTTTGACTTTCAGTTGATGCTTAAAAAACATGGCCTAACAAAATCATGACCAAACAAAATGTTGTTGAAAACAAGCTTAGCTCAGTTCAGAAATACCTCAAGATTCTTGAGAGATATCAAGATTATTCGCAACAAGAGATAGAAACGGATATTGATTTAAGAGGTTCTGTAGAAAGATATCTCTATTTGGCTGTGCAGTCAACCATTGATCTTGCAGAGTCTATAGTGGCTTCCAAGGATTTTAGAAAACCAACAACTATGAGTGAGTCTTTTTTAATTCTAGAGGAAGAGAAGATTATTGATTCTGAAATGGCTGAAACAATGATTAAAATGACTGGCTTTAGGAATATTGTGGCCCATGACTATGAAGATCTTGATTACAAAATTGTCTATAATGCTCTTCACAAGGGGCTGAACGATATCAAAAAATTCTTGTTAATTGCAAAAAAGGTTTAGATGATAGATAATCTAGCTGCTCACGAGAATGAATGAGTTCAGACACAGTTTCTGAACTTTTTTTATCCCAAAAACTAAACATTTCCTTCGAAAAATGCTATAATGCTAGGAGAAATATCCAAACATGCAGCAAGATACCAAAGAAAAAATCCTGAATATTGCTAACGGGATTACTCTTCTTAGATTTTTTCTAATCCTGGTCTTTTTGCTTTTTGCCTATCGGGCCTCATATCTGGGGGCTTTTTTGATTTTTGTTCTTATATTTTTATTGGACGGACTAGATGGCTTTTTTGCCAGAAAAAATGGAGAAGTTACCCAGTTAGGAATCGCTTTTGATATTTCGGTCGATAGTCTGGCTATGTGGACGGGTTTTGTTTTTTACCTAGCTCGCGAGGGACTCAATGAGTTGGTTATTATTCTCTTCATTTCAGGCTTAATTATCAATCTGGTTCATTCTCTTCTGGTTATCTTTGCCAAGATTGGCAAACCTCAAACCTATTGGGGTAAGGCCGTAGGGTGTAC
Source organism: Patescibacteria group bacterium (assembly GCA_018818905.1). Taxonomy (GTDB): domain Bacteria; phylum Patescibacteriota; class JABMPQ01; order JABMPQ01; family JAHIRA01; genus JAHIRA01. The sequence goes on from JAHIRA010000023.1 coordinate 4,668, forward strand.
TTCTTTTGTTTTGATCATGACTTTGTATGCCAAGCTGGCTTTCTTGGGCAATGGCTTTTTCAATAATCTGATATTGGCGCTAGCTATTTTTTATTTTGCCACCACTCTTATTAACCTGGTCCTTATGATTAGATATGTTCTTGTAGAAGAAAACCATGCCAATGAAAAAGTCTCTTAGCGCGGCCAATATCACCAAGTTCATCCTCCTCCTTTTGCTTCTGGCAACTTTTTTTATTTTAGCCAGATATACATCTTTAGATCAGTTACTCTCTATTGACTATCTGCAGAGCCTCAAAGATAAATATGGGATTTGGTCCCATCTTTTTTTCTTTGTTTTTTGTATTGTTTCGACGGTTACGTTCTTGCCTCCACTTTTTCTAAGCGTTGCGGCCGGGGTTATTTTTGGCAAATTTCTTGGCTTTACTTATATCGTATTAGGCTTCACTATTGGTTCCATGATTTCTTTTGCCTTGGCTAGATTTTTGGGCAAGTCTTTTATAGAAGGATTAATGAGCAGGTATCTCAAGCAAGTTATGAAATATGATCAGAAACTTCAAGACAAGGGATTACTAACTATTTTTATCCTCCGTCTTATCCCTATTTTTCATTTCAATTTTTTTAACTATGCTTTGGGATTGACCAAAGTAACTTGGAAAGATTATTTCTGGGGTACTTTCTTGGGTGTTATGCCGGGAACTTTGGTAATTGTTGTTTTTAGTCACTCAGTCGCTTCGGCTAACGCAGTTGATATTGTAGTGTCTTTGGTTTTGGGAATAGTTCTCTTGGTAGCTTTTTACTTGGTTTATAAGAAGTATCTTAAGAAGGATAAAAAACAAAAAAAAGACCCCCTTCGACCAATTAAGTAGCGGAAAATATACTTAAGGTGGCAAGAAGGGGGTATGAATAGATGTTTGACATTTTTGTCTTGAATCCTCCGGATTCTTGGAGGATTGTGTTGGTCTGCCAATAGGAAACTTGATCGTGAAAACTGTACCAATTCCAACCTCGCTTTTTACTTCCAGGGTTCCAGATAATTTTTTGCTACAGAGGCAAATAACTGATCCCAGACCGAACCCTCTATTTTCTCCTTTGGTAGAGAAATTGTCTTCCAAGATATGAGGGAGACAGTCTTCGCTGATTCCGTCTCCATCATCCGCAACTGTCAGAAGTATTTTTTCACCTTCCAATTCAAAAATGAAGATGATGTTTTTGCTGTGAGCTTCTATGGCATTGACAATGAAGTTTATTAGAACACGCATCAAGCTTAGAAAATCGATGCGGATTTCCGGCATACACTTGGGAATGACATATGTAATTCCGATTCTTTCTTTGTGCGCGCAGGCTAGATTGGCTAGCGCGTTTACTATACCTTGCCTTTTGATGCTTGCAAAAGGCTTTAAAGGATTGTCTCCGCTATCTCTTGTGAGCAAGAATGCGGCAGTTTCCTTCAAAATTACATACGGTTCAGAGTTGCATCCTTCTTGGAATTCCAGAAGTAGCCGAGAACGCAGTTGAGCTCCAATTTTCTTTACTCCTTCTAGCTTGTTAGTGTCATCCAAGGGCTCCAAGCTGCGTAATTCCGTAATTAGCCAGCCTGTCAAATCATTTAGATTTGTAAAGTAATAAATGTACCTTGTAAACAGGTTGCCTAGGTCGTGAACGAGAGAAAAAATTTGTTGATGCAATGGAGATTTGGTGTTTTCTTTGGTTTCTGACATTTTGACATCCCTCCAAATTGTTAGTGTTCTGGTGACTTTGCGTATTAGTAGACTACAACAAAATGAGACATTTGGCAAGGGGAAGTGGTGCTACAGACAATCCCGAAAAAATGTAGTATGATGGAGTGTATGGAAAACATTATTGAAGTCAAAAATCTAACCAAAAAGTTTAAAGACCTCGTGGCGGTTGACGATGTTTCTTTTGGGGTCAAAAAAGGAGAAATATTTGCTTTTTTGGGACCAAACGGGGCTGGCAAAAGCACCACTATCAAAATGATGACAACAGTAATGAGGCCAACTTCCGGGGAAATTAAAATCAATGGGTTTAGACCAGAAACAGAAGCTCATCAGGTCAGAAAATCGTTTGGCATTGTTTTTCAAGACTCTAGCCTAGATGACAAGCTGACGGCCTATGAAAACCTAAAGTACCACGGCATTCTTTATGGCGTTCCTAGAGCTGATCTCAAGCCCAGAATTGAAAAAATGCTCAAATTTGTGGACCTGTGGAAAAGAAGAAAAGATGTGGTCAAAAAATATTCCGGTGGGATGAAAAGACGTTTAGAAGTGGCTCGTGGATTGTTGCATCATCCGGAAATATTTTTCTTGGACGAGCCTACGCTTGGTCTTGATCCACAAACCAGAAACTACATCTGGAAATATATCAAGAATTTGAATCAAGAAAAAAACATCACCATCTTCTTTACCACCCATTATATGGAAGAAGTTGAGCAAATGGCTGATAGGGTGGCTATTATTGACCATGGCAAGATTATTATTTCTGGAACCGTCAAAGAACTTCTGGAACAAACCGGTAAAGAAACGTTGGAGCAAGCCTTTATTGAATTAACTGGCCGAGACATTAGAGAAGAAGATGCCAGTGCCGTTGATCAGATGCGCAACCAAATGCGACACTAAAACAAATTTATGAACGCTATTTATATAATGTGGCTTCGACAACTCAAGAGATACTTTAGATCCAAGGCCAGAATCTTTGGTTCTATTGGTCAGCCGTTGCTTTTTCTGGTTGCGCTTGGTTTTGGCTTTGGGCCAACTTTTGCCAAGGCCGGAGAAGGGGACTATATTCAGTTTTTGACGCCAGGAATTATAACCATGAGTATTTTGTTTACAGCGCTTTTTTCTGGGATAGAGATCATTTGGGACAGACAGTTTGGATTTCTCAAGGAAACTTTGGTGGCGCCGGTGTCACGTTTTGAGATTGTGATAGGAAAAACCTTAGGTGGGGCCACAGTAGCTGTTTTTCAGGGATTAATTATTGCAATTGCCGCTATGTTTATTGGGTTCAAACCGCAAGACATTTGGACGCTGCCACTAGCTTTACTTATAATGATGCTTATAGCTATTCTGTTTGCCGCGCTAGGCACAGCTATTGCCTCTGTTCTTGATGACATGCAGGGCTTTCAGCTGATTATGAATTTTTTGGTGATGCCGTTATTCTTTCTGTCTGGAGCTTTATTTCCTTTAGACGAGTCACCTGGGTTCATTCAGGTTATTGCGATGATCAATCCTCTGTCGTATGGAGTTGATGCGCTTCGGGGAGTATTTCTAGGAGTGACTCATTTTGGCTATACCACCGACTTATTGGTTCTAGGAATCTTGACCGCTGTGGTGTGGTCCATTGGGAGTTATTTGTTTTCTAGAATTGAGGTTTAAAATTCTCGCAGAAGCTTTGAAACCATTTGTACCCCAGCATTGATGTTGCGGGTATTTTTAATAACTCACAATAGAGTCCGGTTTTGGATTTTAGTTGACACAATGAAAATGAGCCTTGATAAGCCTTGCAATCCATGATAATCTCCACAGTTAAACAATAATCTATGACAATTGATCTCAATCACATTTTGATGCTTACCTGGGGAGATAATACTGTCCAAGAATATTTCTTGGCTTTTGTGGTTTTTTTGGTCGTTTTGGGTGGCTGTATGCTTATTAGGCAGCTAGTTACTACTAGTATCAGAAAAGCTCTCAAGAAAAAAGATAACCTAGAAGAGAATGCTTTACTGCAGGCTTTTTCTGCTCTTAGAACCCCTTTCTATGTAGTCGTGTCATTATTCCTGGCTATTGGTTTTTTAAATCTGCCTGAGGTTTCAAGAAACATTATTCATGGACTTGCGCTGGTTGTGGCTGTCTTTTATGCCATTAAATCTTTAGAGAAAGTTATAGAATTTGTTTTTGAGAAAGTCAAAAACAGTCATCGTAAAAGAAAAGAAGAGTTTAATCCCGGACCTTACAATCTTCTGAGAGACATTCTCAAAGTTGTAGCTTGGGCCATTGCCGTAATCCTAATTCTTAGAAACCTTGGCTACGATATTTCCGGACTCCTGGCTGGGCTAGGTATTGGTGGTTTGGCTGTTGCTCTGGCTTTGCAGAATGTTTTGGGTGATATTTTTTCTTATTTTTCCATTCAATTTGATAAACCTTTTCAAGTCGGTGACTTCATTGAGGTTGGTAAAGAAAGCGGCACAGTGACGAAAATTGGCATCAAGTCTTCTCGGATTAGAACCATTCGAGGTGATGAGTTGGTCATGCCCAATGCTAAGTTAACAAGTGTACATCTTAGAAATTTTCAGTCGATGGAAAAAAGGCGAGTGGTCTTCAAGCTTCATCTATCGGAAAAAACACCAGCCAAGAAACTCAAAGAAGTGTCGACCATTATTACTCAAGAAATTAGTCGCATTGGCGAAGTTACTTTTGAGAGAGCTCATTTTAAGGAATTTAGTGATTTTGGTTTAAGCTATGAAATTGCTTTTGTCGTTAATTCTTCACAATATCGAGCTTATTTGGCCACACAACAAAAAATAAATTTAGCCCTCAAAGAAAGATTTGAAACAGAGGGGATTGAGTTGGTTTTCCCGGCTTGGAGGAAACAGAGCTTGGATTAGGATTAAAAAAAGCCCTCCCTGTTTTCACAGAAAGGACTGGGTTTATTGTTAGACTCTGGCCTAACTTTTTCTCGTATCTTTTTCCAATTCTTTCACGACATGGATCGGGATTTCCCGTGTTTCCCATTCCGGCTCAGGGGTATAATCGTGAGCAATTGCTCTAGCTGGGGGGAAATCGATCCCGGACTTGTCCTTGGTCTCAATCTTGTGTATTTTTCTGATAAGATCATCGTTAAGAGCGACAAATCTTATTGTTACGTAAAGAGTGAGTCCTGCTTTGTCTACGCTTGGATCTTCGGCAATCAGTCTAAACCACCCTCCTTGGAAGATCAGGAGGTCAGCAAAGGAGTACATTTCTCGTCTGATTGAGCTTTCAAAGAAAGCTTTCTGGACATCAGTACTTGTGAATAGTTCTCTGATGCGAATATAATCTGTTTCAAGAGGAAGATCTATGTATTCCTCTTTCTTACTATCCCACATTACCAGTTTGACTCTTCCCCAAATGGGTATGAAACGATACTTAAAAGCTAATTCGTATGTCAGAGCAAGAAAAACCTTCTTAATCCTCTTCCTGAGCACGAGGGTAGCAAGAAGGCACAGGGCCACAAAGATTTCGAGCCCATACCTTAATACCAGTGTTCCTATTTCTCTCATAATTCCCTTCCTCCAAATAAAAAGTATTTTCGCCAAAGCACTCTGCCGGTGGTGCTGACGCAATTGAGAATGAAATTTAGCCAAAAATCGTTCTCCAATGTATCAGCGCCACGTAGCAAAAACAACAATTTGTCAAAGATCTGTCCCTATACTGAGGCACTAAACCATATCATATTTTATTGTTTTTGTCAAAGACGTTTCATTGAATGCTTTTACCTTTTGTTCTATAGTATATATGACACGCATTAGCCAAATAAAACAAACATTAATGCCAGAAAGATATAGCCCACCGTATAAAGATGAATCCAAAGAAGAGCGAGAGAGATTTGATCATTATATGAAATATAAGCTTGAAGATGGTGATGAAAAGATGTTTGAAGCATTGTCTGGTGTTTCCGGACTAAGCAGAGAAGTCCAAGAAGATCTAAATCAACACCTTTCTTTGGAAGAAAGAAAGTTTGTCAAGAAAAAGAAGAAAGATTTTTCCAAGAAAATAGAAGAAAAGGAAAAAGACGAGTTTTTGTATTTCTCAAAAGAGTATAAAACTCTTATGGAATATCTTGGTTATGAAAATGTTCAGGATCTTTACGGAAAAATTCAAATATCACAAATTCCTGAAGTAAAAAAATACAAAGAAATCAAAGACCCAATTAGTAGGCTTGAATATTTGGATCAGCTAGAGATGCCTGAGGAAATTGCCTGTCTTTATTCTGTTGATGACGCTTCGACCATTCCACGCATCATCAGATTTCAAGAAAGGATGGCAAAATATCAAAAAATGATAAAAGATCCGGGAATAGATGTTTATCCTAGCTCAATTGCTCTTGGATTAAAGAGGGATGTCTTTAGATACTCCATGCTTGGAGAGCCTGAAATGGAGATCTACAAGAAAGCCAATAAGTGGTGTGAAAAGGATGAAATTTCAACACGGCACATGGTTAGACTTGATGGTGCCGGCGCGGGTATCAGCTCGTACAAACTTCTTCAAGAAATATATCACGATGCCTTAAAAGACACAAAAAAAGAACACAAAGCTGAGGACTTAACTACAGAAAAGATTGAGGATTTGGCAGTACGGCTCGGCGCTATTTGGCTTAGTAAAAGTATGGAGTATAATCTTCCCGAAAAAGGTCCCACGTCTTCTTTTTTTGCTACCCCCAAGGAGGCAATCGCCTGGGCCAAGTTGTGTCCAAGAACTCAGGAAAGATTGAAGTTTCTCAGACAAAATGTGAGTGGTATAGATTTGCATAACATACAACGATTCATTGGGAAATCTGAGCCAAAAAAATCAGTTGAAAGATCTTTTCATCGAGCAAGCAGAATGCTTAACGAGTTTGACAAAAATCCGGAAGACAAAAGAAAAGAGTTAATGGATGAGCTCTTGGTAAAAAACAACAATAGCTTTGAAGCAAAAATTGCCAAAATTGAGAGAGATGAAGCAAGGGGGGCAAGGGAGATTTGGGAAAAAGTTGATTCAAAAGAAGAAGCAAAAAAACAACTTGGTGAATATGATGAATATTTTAAAGAGGAAAAGGAAAAGATCAAAGAAGCCTATCAAACAGAAAATGAAAGAATAAAGAATCTATCTGGCGAGGAGGCTAGGAATATACTTCTGCAAAGACTGGAAAAAACACGTCGCAAGAGAGAATTGGAAAGACCAATTTCTGAGAAAGCTCTTTTTTTGTTGTCTCTTGGGCATAAAATGTCAGAACGGGGTAGTTATTCTCTCTCAGAAATTGACTGGATCAATACCGCCCCCTTTGGACTTATTAATCGGTGCTATAGGATGCACTTTGAAGGTGTTTCAGAAGAAGGAATAGAAAAATATGTGCGACTGTCCAATTCTTTGGGTGACAATCTCGCAAATCTTAATAAAGAAGAGAGAGCCAAATTGGCTATGGTGAGTGATTCAGTTCTGATGTTTATCGGGAGAAAAATGACTGAAAAAGAAGCAAGAAATGTAGACCCGTTACAGTTTGATTCTGATGATTTGAGATCGTATCTTGAGAATGTTCATCTAAAGCATGATTGGGAGAACGCGATGAAGGACTTGTCTGATTTGCAAGATTTCACCGGTCATAAGTTTGTCTGGACTAAAGAAAAATTAGATGATGTAATTTATAATTTGAGCAAGAGTGGCCCGACGATTCTTCATGAAATTGAAGAAGTGATGGGGAAGAAATTTCCATGGACACAAGAGTTGTTTGATGATTATGCCAAAGCATCCATAGATACTCATGGCCTTGAAGGGTTTGAAGAAATGGAACAAAAGCTAGGAATGAAAGCTGATATTTCTCAGCAAGAAGTAGACAATTATGCAATTTACTACTGTAGATGTAGACATTCTGGCGAACTCTATAAAATTGAAAGAATCACCGGGAAACAAGTGAAATGGACAGAGCAAATGCTGACAAAAATAGCTGACGGCTATTCAGTGAAGTATAATTTTGCAAAGGACATTGAAGCTCTTGAAAAAGTAAGCGGTTTAACTTTCAAATTCTCCAAAGAATTTATTGCCAAGCAGATTATGAAAGATGGTTTTTATGAAACTGCTCAAGCGCTTGGAGAGAAAGTATGGGAAGATAGAACAGAAGCGCAAGATTTTGTAGCTTTTGCTAGAAAGGCATTTTCGATTCAATCCCCGGCTTCACGAGCGGAGCATTGTCCCTGGAGAAATGATTTAAAAAAACTAATATCCAATCAAACCAAGAGTGGAGCGATTGATTTATCGTCAAAACAGGGCCAGGGTATGTTTTTAAAGTACTTAAAAGAAATTGGTCCTTTTAATCTGGTCATGTTATTCCCGATTTTCACTGAACTTAATAGAGAGAAAGAAGTTAGAAGTCTTGCTGAAGAGACAAAAAAGTTACTCAGAGAATTTGGTGTTAAGGTCGATAAATTCTCAAAAACCGCAGAGGTTTTAAATGACCTCAAACAGAGAAAAAGGGCAATGATTCAAGGACTTCAAAAAGATGAAATTATGCCCAAAGTTCTCACAAGTGTTATAGGGGGAGAAATTTATCAATCAATCATTGGGAGTACTCAATGGTCATCCGGAAGAAGTCTAGCAGAACTCGTCAGAGAATGTGAACATTCCTCAAAAACATCTCCAAAACTCTTTAAGCTGCCGGAGGGCTATGAAACAAAAACAATTAAAATAAGAAAACAAGCGTTGGCATCTGAAGTTAATCAGACAGACAAAAAGGAAGAAATGAACCGTCTCGTAGAAGATGAAAGAACCCAGGAGATCATAGATAGAGAGGTTCTTCCGGTGTTTGAGGCTATCAATGTAGCCTCTGATGAGAAGGTTGAGTCTTGGTGGCTTAGCGCTCGTAAAGATCTGGCAGACTCGCTCGAGAGTGTAATTGACAGTCTCCAAGAAAAACTTGGGAAAATGCCTGAAGCTGGAAAAGAAAGAGCAGCGACACAAATTAAGGCGTATCAAGACCTGCTAACCTTCTGCTCTGAATATACTTTTTTGGAAGGAGATGACACTGAGAATTCTATAGTCAAAGTCATGGAAGCTCTGAGCGAAGTTCCGCTTAAAAACAACAAGGTTCTTGTAGATACTTTAAGGAAAGTCGCTTGTTTTCATTTAATTGAAACAATGCCAACCAACTACACTTTCATGGACCCCTTTAGACAGCCAGAGCTGGATTCTGCGGAGAAGGTGAAAGTTTTGGATAACTTCATCAAAGAATATCTAGGCGAACATTATCTTCATCCATCAAAAGATCCAATCCAGACATACCATCAACCGTTTTCAAAAAATGTGTACAGAAACATGAAAAGCATTTTTGGTCTAACGGGTGATTTTAGAAAACGGCCACTTGGTCTTTTGCGAAATAAAATTGATGCCATCGAAAGTTCAGGAGAGGTTATTGTCGAAAATACTACTGATGTCAAACTTGTTCCTGTGAGAAAAATGCTTCGAGTCTCCAGCGGAACAATTGGGGACGCTTGTTTTGACAAACAGGACTTGTTACTTGCAAAAGGTAGGTGGCCCTTATTAACCTCGATTGTCTTTGTGGCCAATCCGGAAACAGCAGTGGAGAGATTCAGTGGGGCAACATTGCTAATTGAAACAAAATCATTTGATGAACAGCCTACTCTTTTGGTCAGAGCAAACAATCCTTCGGAAAATCTTCTAGGCTCTGTTGATCCTGATGCCCTAAATGCCGAAATTATAGAATATGCAATTGAAACCGCCATAAAAAGGGGCCTGAAAAGAGTCGTAGCTCCTCTCGATAAAGTTAGTGCTAGTTGTTCTAACAGGAGTAAGGTAGCTGATTATTACAAAAAAAATTTTTCTAAGGCCAAAAAAATAATGCTAAAGAATACATCAGAGACAAATTTTAATGATTATCCTGTTTGGGATGCGAATGGGGAATACGCATGTGTTGAAATATGGCACGCATAAGAAAAGCTCAGAAATGATTCTCTTTGTAATAGTTAAATATAATTCTAGTTGCCACTAAATTTGGACAGAAATTTATAAGAATCACAAAATGATAGAATTTAGCGAAAATAAAAATCGAGAAAGAACAGCATTAAGCTTAGAATTTAGTTCGTTGCTTGAAAAAAAAAGTTTCAATGAAATCAATTCTTTCTTTGATAAAAAATTTAGCGATGAGCTTGCTAATGATCCAGAACTGAAAAGCATGGTTGCAAGATGGTTTGACGAATCAATAGCAAATTCGGAAAGAACAAGCGTATTTGCGCCTGGAAAATTGGAATCAAAAATTGCAAGCAAGTTCTTAAATAGTGATGAAATATTAGAGATCGTGACTCAAAGAATCGGAATGGTTCTAGCCAAGGGTAATGGCAATGGTGCTAATGAGATGAAGAACGTGTTTGGTATTCCTGATTCATTTTTCCAATCAAAAGAACTAATTTCTGTTGCTGAAGAAGGATTTTTAAAAACGGTAAGCGAAGGATATTATTCATACAAAGGTTTCCTGGAAATATTTCCATCGTTTAATGATCTTATTGAAACAGACAAAATGAAAAAAGCAGCAGAGGATGGATATGTTGATATTCTAAAAAATGGTGATCCTGAGGATGTGCAGACGTTAGATGCCTGGGCAAGAGAGTTTAAGCTGGAAAATGACTTCCTTAACAGCGTTGAAGTCCAAGAAGCGACGAGCAATGCAGCAATTAGATTTATCGATGAGAACAGAGAAGATGGCTTATTGTTATTTTCTAAGGAAGAGCTCAAGAAAGCTTTTGCTGAAAATAAAGATAGGCTTAAAGAGATTATGATCGAGAATTTATCAGAAGATGGGAATGTACCATTATCCATCTTCATAAACTCTATGCACTCACCTCCTTTAGATCGTTTGTTAACCCGTGTTGAAGAGTTGTATGGAAATAAGTTGGAATATAAGAATTATCATATTTTTAAGAAAATTGAAGAAGGCGCTCTTACTGATGACATTGAGTCGCTCGGTGTAAAGCATACGGGTGAGATTGGAATAAACGAACTTAGAAACATCCTCAGAGACAAAAGACAACAATACCTTGAAGGATCATTTGACCCCCAAGAACTGCAAGACAA
>JAHIRA010000024.1 GCA_018818905.1 Patescibacteria group bacterium
AGTGGGTCAAAAACAGCTCTATCATCCCAAAGACGCCAATAGACAAGATCAATCGGCTCCGGTTCTGCTTCTTCGTCACCGCTGCAGCTCTTGAGACCAAAAGCTGAGAAAGCAAAGAAAGCAACTAGTAAAAGCAGTAAGTATTTTTTGTTTTTCATGGAATTTTATTGAAAATTTGTGAGACTTCTATTATTGAACTCTCAGCTGGCTAGCAAACCTTGATGTTTTTGAGGTGAGCAATAAAATCATTTTTGAGGTCCTTGTGCTCGAGGGCAAAGTGAATGACGGCTTTGAGATATTCTAGTTTATTGCCACAGTCGAAGTAAATACCATCGATACTCTTGGCATAAAGTGGTCTGTCAGCCATAATTTTTGAAATACCATCTGGAAGCTGAATTTCGCCGCCCTTGCCGGGTTTTGTTTTTTCTAGAGCTTCAAAAACATCCGGAGTTAGTAGCCAGCGGGCCGCGGAAGCGTAGTTTGAGGGAGCTTCACTTGGTTCCGGTTTTTCTATGAGGGTTTTGACCTCAAAAAGTCCGGTATCAATTTCGGCTTGAGGATCAATAATGCCGTAGCGATCAACTTCTTCTTTTTTGACCTCAAAAACAGCCAAAACCGGGTCTTGATATTTATCGTAAACGTCAATCATTTGTTTCATGGCCGGAATTTTGCCGACAATAACGTCGTCACCACCGCAGACAATAAAAGGTTCGTCGCCCACAACTTCTTTGGCACACCAGACAGCGTGACCCAGTCCTTTGGGCTCACCTTGGCGGATAAAAACAAATTTTAGACCTTTGTCGATGGCGCGGACTTCGGCTAGCTCTTTGTCTTTACCTTTGGCTTTGAGAAGAGACTCTAGCTCAAGTGATCTATCAAAATGATCTTCGATAGCTCTTTTGTTGGCTGAGGTGACAAAAATAATTTCTTCTATGCCGGAAGATCTAGCTTCTTCCACAATATGTTGAACGACCGGCTTGTCAACGAGGGGGAGCATCTCTTTGGGAGAAGCTTTGGTGGCTGGTAAAAAGCGAGTACCAAACCCCGCTACCGGGATAACAACTTTCCTGACTTTTTGCGACATAAATGATCAATTTCTTTTGAAGAAAGTATAGCATAATAGAGGGTTAAGTCAAAATGAGAAATACCAAATGATTGATTGTGTAGGGATGACGTCTCTGGGTGCGGTCATAATTGACGTAGTTGCCTCTTTTGTTGGAGCCAACAAAAGTGCTAAAGGGAGAACTAGAAAACAGTTGTATTAGCGCCAGCGTCTATCCATCATTGTAAAATGACATCTTCACGTTTATTTGTTATAATGAAGGCAAATTGACATTATGAAATTTCCCAAAATAAAAAAATGGCTACAATTAGTTGCCTTGGGGCTGATTTTGGTATTGGTCTCTAGTTTTGTTTCTTTTGTGAGTCTTAGAGCCGAAGGCAAGATTGATGATGCAATGCCACGAACGCCGCAGGGATTGTCTTTGAAATTGGAAAAAGGGGAATACAAATTAACTTGGGTTGAAAACGAAGAGTGGGATATTTTTTCTTATGTGGTTTATATTAGATCTTCTGAAGAGAAAACCCCTTCCAAGACTTTTCTGACCGGCAAGCGTGACGACTATGTTCTGGCTGATTTGAAGCCCAAAAAGAGCTATTTTGTCAGTTTGGCGGCCCGAGACATTGGGGGCAATGTTAGTCCGGCCACTCATGAAGTGGGCTTTGTGGTTTCAGAAGAGAGTGGGCAGAGTTTTTCGGTCAATGGCTGGGTTCCGGCGACGGCTGACCTTCTGGAAGCCAGAACTTCTTTTAGAAGCAACGCTGATATTTTTGAAACTATCAGTCCTTTTGTTTATTCCATGGAACCGGATGGCAATATTTCCAAGCTGGGTGAGGTTATGACCGAAGAAATGCTAGAAGCGGCCAAAGAGAATAATGTTAAAGTTATCCCGGCGATCACAAATAATTTTGACAAAGATAAGAAAGCCTCTTCTCTGCTCAGAGATGGAGGGTTGGTTGAGGCACATGTCGCCGTAATTCTCAAAACTGTAGAAGAAAATGGTTACGATGGCATTGATATAGATTATGAAAATCTGGACCCTAATACGGAAGAAGCTTTTACTGCTTTTATTGGAAAGCTAGCCGAAAAGCTACACGAAAAAGGTAAATTTTTGAGCGTGACCCTGCAGCCCAAAAAGGACGATAGTGAAACCTGGGTGGGAGCCTATAATTACGAAGCCTTGGGCGAGGTGGCTGACCAAGTTAGGATTATGACCTATGACTATGCCCGAGTAAATACTGTGCCCGGTCCCGTAGCTCCTTTGTCTTGGTTTAAAGAGGTTCTGGAGTATTCCAAAGAGAAGATTCCAGCGGAAAAGGTCATTGCCGGGGTGCCTTTCTATGGCTATCGCTGGTGTACAGAAGCAAAGAATGACATGTGTCAAAATGGAGGTTTGGTGTGGAGTGGCGTTCAAAACGTTATCAGAAAGTATGATCCATTGGTTGAATGGAACGCCAAAACTTCGACCCCGTGGTTTATGTATACCGATGAACATGAAAATAATTTTGTCGTTCATTTTGAAGATCATCAAAGCTTGAGTGCCAAGATTGAGGTGGTCAAGAAGCTTGGTCTAGGCGGCGTAGCTATTTGGCGACTTGGGAGTGAGGATCCGCAGAATTTTGATATTATGGCCGACAAGTTTAAGAAAGAAGAAATTCTACCACCAAATCTCCAGGTAGTGGCTCAAGACAAACAAATTTATCTTTCTTGGAGCAAGGGCAAAGCTGATCTAAGAGGGTATCGTATTTTTCACACAGAAAAAGACGGTGAGGAACGTTATGTTGATGTCTTGGAAGGAAATGAGTATATAATTCCAGGCTTGGAGAATGGCAAAACATATTTTGTTTCTCTGATGCCTCTTGAGGTTGGCGACGAAATATATGAAGGGAGTTACTTGATTAGCGAGCGGGAGAAGAAAAAGAGTCTGCCTTTTGTCGTGTCTCCTCAAGATCTGGCTTATCCGGGAAATATTGATGATCTGAAAGTAGAGAAAGTGGGAACTTCAACCATTGATCTGTCGTTTACTGTTCCGGGAGATGAATACTTTGCGGGGCAAGTAGAAAGACTTGAGATTCGTTATTCTGAAAAACCGCTTGATGAAGATAATTTTGACAAAGCCACGCAATATCAGGATTTACCAACTCCAAAGAAGGCGACTACCAAACAAAATTGGCAGTTGCAGGGACTTGAGGGAGGAATCCAATATCATATTGCGATGCGGGCTTTTGATGAGGCCGGCAACCCATCAAATGTTTCCAATGTGGTCAAGGCCAAGACTATTGATGTACTCCCTCCCAAGGTACCGGAGATAGAGGCAGCTGTTTCTAAGGACAAAAGCGTTGAGTTAATCTGGAAACCTAATACCGAGCGAGATTTGTCCGGCTACAAAGTCTTTTTTAAGCAAGAAAAAGAAGCTTACGATGTGCTCAAAGTTGGTAAGAATGTGAACCATATTTTGATCCCGGAACTTGAGAATAATTATAATTATTATTTTTCAATCACGGCGCTTGATGTGAATGGCAACGAGAGTGGCAGAAGTAAAGATTACAAGATAGTTCCGAAGGCTTCCGGACCCCTAAAGCGAGCTTCGGAAGAAGCGTTACTTGAGAAAGAAAAGATCAAAGGCTCAATTTATCTTTTCTCTAGAAAACTAGTCAACAAAGAGGCGTTACCATATTTGGCTATGTTTGCGGTGATTGTGCTCAATTTCTTGATTTATTATTCATTTAGAGAAGAAATAAGGCGGATTTTGCAGACCAGGAGTGGTTTGGGGGTCAAGAAGCCACAACTTCAGAGAGTGAAGGTGGCAAATTTTGAGAGAAAAGCCACTATTAGGTCAAAAAGAAGAATAATTTAGAGTTTGTGTTTGTTGGCTAGGTAGCCTTTCTTGTCCCTGTTTTCGTGTGAATTACCGAGAACGGGGATTTTTTGTTAAAAGCAAAAATGGGATTGACAGATCTTTGTTATTATTCTATAATCCATAGCTTTAGTGCTGACAATTTTGTCAGTGAAGCGTGTTCGTTAAATCCAGTTTTTACTCCCAGTATGGGAGGAGGAGAAAAAGATGAACTGGAAAAATTTGGTTCCTGTTTTTGTAGGCTTGTTGCTGGTGCTTGGCACCATTGGTTTGGCTTTTTACCCGGGTGGAGACGCTTCGGCGTTGGAAGTCGGGGTAGTGAAGGGTAAAGGAGTGAAACGTCTGCGCCTGGATTGCCTTTGTACCCTTACGAGCAAGGGTAAGGGATGCAAGAGCACCAAGGGCAAAAAAAAGATCCAAGATGCTTATTCCTGGATCAAAGGGTATAGCTGGAAACAGTTGCGCTCTTCAACTCCTTCGCATTCGGCGTTGCCACAAGCCCACGGGAAGAGTCTTCTGGGGCAAAGTTGTCTCGGTGACACCAATTGTGGGAAGTACCTAAGATGTATGCCAGTCATGGGCCGGAATGTCTGCGCGGTTGTTTACGACAAATCAGGCCTGTCCTGTGATGTGAAACACTTCATTATGTGTGACAAGCATTACTTTTGTTCCCCAAAGACGAACACCTGCCTTCAAGAAGGAGACGCCAAGGATGGTGAGCTTTGCAAATCACCTCGAGAGTGTATTAATGGAGCCTGTGTCCGTGGTAAGTGCGCATCTCTGGGTGATGTTTGTGAAAAGGAAGAAAAGTGTTCCTCGGGGTATGTTTGTAACCGAGTGAGCTCTGAGCGAAAACAGTGCTTCCTTCTTGGTAAGGCCGGGGAGCTCTGTGGTGATGGATCGCTGACGGTATGTAGTTCAAGGACGCGCTGTTTGCCAAAGTTTGCGTGGAGGTCTGGACAGCATGGCTACAAATACTATCGAGTTAGCGTTTGCCAGCTGAAGGTGCCTCGGGTTCTTGGAGAGGCGTGTGGGAAAACTTTTCCCTGTAAGAGGCCGTTGGTATGTGTACAGGGAACAGGAGAGTTTCCGACCTGTCATAAGGTCATTGTTGTTCCACAGAAGGAATCGCGGCAGCCCACATCCAGACCTGCTAGCAAGAAGCAGCAATCAAAGACTACTTCGGCGAAACAGATTTCTATCGGGAAACTGGGAGAAATCTGCTGGAAGAGGAACTGTGCCGAGGGATTGGTTTGTATTGTGCAGTCCCAGGGGAAACCTCGTTGCCAAAAACCTGAAACTTGCAAGGGTGCTATTAAAACGCTTGCGAGATTGAAGAAGGTGATGGCGATACAAATTTCCCAGGCAACGACTACCAATGATCCAGTATTACGCCTGGGCGCCAAACTGACAGCCTTGGAGTTGCGGCGGGCATACCGGAGAGTTCTAAAACGTTGCCAGCCAAGTTTTTCAAATTGTCCGGTCGGAGATTTGGTTCTTCGTACCGAATAATATGACCTCTGGACATTGTTCTTTGTTTGACCGATCACGATAAAAAGTGGTCGGTCTTTTTTTATTTGTTGCTTTTTTTAAGGCTTGCATTTTGGCTCCAGGCATAGCCTGGAGCCAGCGAAGGGAAGAACCGGCAAATGTCAAAAAACATGAAATCTCACGCCTAAATCTATATATTTTACCCTTGACAAGATCAAATCTTTTGCTATAATGCCCGTGCTAGGCAAATCACCCCAGTACCCCTCCTTATTGGGTGTCGAGGAGCCTAGCATAGGAGCCTTAAGGAGACTTGAGTATTCTATGCTAGATTTCTCAGTTATTATATTTGTCCCCAAACGCCCCCAAAAAAAAATCTTTTTTGGGGGCGTTTGAATTTGCTGTTCTTATGTTTTTTCTGTCTGGCTAGAACGCAAAGCCAGGATCAATGAACTCTTTGGCTATTTTAACTGTTTCTTTGTCTTTGATAGGATTTGAGAAAACGCAACCGCAATAATCCTGTCTTATAAGTTTATTCTCTTTGGAAAGCTCGATGCTTCTCTTGAAACCGTCTTCCTTCTTGAAATCAAAGTTCAAATAGTTAATCGCATACTCTTTGGCCAATTCTTGTCCTATTCTGTTGATTATGTCCGTTTTTTTATGTGGAGAAACGGTCAATGTCGTGGTGAAGTGATCAAAACTTAGGTCCTTGGCCAATTTGGCTGTTTGTCCTAAACGAAGTTTATAACAGACCGGGCATCTGGCGCCACCTTCTTTTTCTTTTTCAAGTCCGACTGTAGCCTTGAACCAGTCTTCAATCTCGTATTTGGAGGGAACAATCAGTTCAAAACCAAGTTGATTGAAATAACGTCGTGTTTCTTCACGACGGTCACGGTATTCTTGATATGGGTGGATATTGGGATTGGAAAAGTGACCGGTGATGTCGTATTCTTCTGCCAGTCTTTCGAGAGGAACAGTGGCGCAAGGGGCGCAGCAGACATGGAGGAGGAGTTTGGGTTTGATTCCTGGCATATAAGTCTTTTTGTGAAATCGAAAATTTTCTAAATTATAGAGAAACGGGGCTACTTTTTGCGACCGAGATAATAAATTTCTGGGCTATTGGATCTAGTCGCTTTGGGTTTGATGAGCTTGATTTTGTTGAAGTCTTTTCTGGTCGCTTCCAAAAATTCGTTAAACTCTTCGCCTTCAAAAACTTTGGTCAGGAGAAAGCCGCCACTTCTTAGATATTTGGAAGCTATTTCTAAGGTTTTGATATTGAGTTCGTATGATTGATAGCTGTCGATCTCTTTGACACCACTAGTGCTTGGAGAGAGATCGGCGGTGATAACATCAAAATACTGTTTTTGGGGTGGTAGAAGATC
>JAHIRA010000025.1 GCA_018818905.1 Patescibacteria group bacterium
TGAGGAAGATATTACCTCGCCACAAGAGAGAATGGCTCGTCTTAAGGCTCTTGCGGCCACTAAGATAGACAAGCCTCAGCCCAAAGCAGAGCCCACAGCGAAAGAAGAGCCTGCCTTTGAAGACATCGAAATGCCAGGAGACGATAAAGAAAGTGCCAATCCAGATATCCCGGCGCTCTAAAATCTATTCGTACTTTTCGGCTTTTCTCAAGACGCTTTCAGCGTACCAAGAATATTTCTGCCAGTATCCACCGGCAAAATAGCGACCAATGGCCTCAGTTTCCCTTTCTGGGTCGGCTCCTCCTCTGTCTCTTAGCAAAATAGCCGCACCCATAAAAGCATCTTCTGGATTCCAGGGGCTTGGCAAGTCATGTCCGGTCAGTCTACCAGCTTCAGCTCTGATTTTTCGCCATTCATACGGCATTATTTGGGCATATCCCATGGCCCCACCCCAACCTTGATATGAGGTTGGTTTTTTTGAGACCGGGGTTGTTTCTGGGTCAAGGCCTAGATCACGACAAACTTCTTCAAAAATGGGATGCAGTTTGGGTTTCATGTCGTCTTTGTAATAACCAGAACCGGTGTTGGCACCAAAATATGTTTCTTGTTCAATAATGGCCATTAGAACTGATTTTCTGACTCCAGTTTTTTCTTGGGCCTTAACGGCATAAAGCTCAGCCTCGCCCAAAGAGATTTTGCCACCATTACCGTCAGAAGTAACCAGGCTTGCGAGCAGTTTCTGTCTTTCTCCTTGAGCTTCTTTGTAGAGTTCTTGAAATTTGTCTTCTTCGCCCCGTGTTTTTTCTAGAAGCGACTCTTTTTGTCCTTGCATTCTTTGCAGCTCTTTATTTTGCGCTTCAAGTTGGGTTAGAAGGACTGTAGTTTCTTCTTGTTGATTGTTGAGGCGGGTTTTCTTTTCGACTAGAATATCCTGGAGGTTCTGATAGGCTTTGAGAGCTTCTTTTGTTTTTTGTTGTAGTGTATTGGAATAGTAGACTTGATCAAAGAAGTCAGCCAAGGTTTTGGTAGAAAAAACTGTTTCTACTAGAGAAACATCATCGTATTCATTGAGAAGGCGAATATAATCTCTGAGAGTTTTTTTCTGAGCTTGGACTTCTTTTTCTGTTTGTCTGATTTTGGTGGTCGTTTTGTCTATCTCTCCCTCTAGTTTTTCTAGTTTCAGCTCTGTTTTGTCGATTTCGAGCCCGGATTTTGTTATTTCGTTTTCGAGTAAAGCAATTTCTTTGGTCAGCGATTCTTCTTGATTGTTTAGTTCTTCAATTTTGTCTTGGTAGTCCCTGATTTCATCTTGAAGCTTTGATAAATCACTGGAAGAATCAGCTTTGATGTTTTGTGGCCATAGTAAAGAAAGGCTAATTGTAGCCAACAACAAAAATACCAATTTTCGACTCGTTTGGTGTTCCATGCTGGCATTATGGTGTAATTTTTATGTTGTGTCAAATGTTGTAGCGGTTTGAGATGGAATGTAGGGTGGTGATGTGCAAACACCTATGTCGGATTAGTGGACCATGTATTTCCCCTCTTCCCTTCTGAGCTTTGAAGCATAGCGATTTTCTGGGAGAGATTTGACTATAACAGAGCTTGGGTGATGTTGTTTTGAGGGTAGGTTATGGCGCTCTCAAAGCTCAGAAGGGAAGAGGGGAAATACATGGTCTTGTTTGTGATGATTTGTGTCTTATTGCGAACAATTTGCAATAATGCTATAATACTTATGTATTAAGTAAAAAATGATGAGAAAATTGTTACAAAAAGCTGGTTTGCGTCTAACTCTGCCAAGACGCTTGGTCATGAAAACTCTCGAAGAGATGCGCGCGCCTATGACAGCGCAAGAGATTTATCATCATATCTCTCAGGTTGATTTAGCCTCTGTTTATCGTACGCTACATCTGTTTTGTCGTTTGGGACTGGTGTATAAAGAGAGTCATGGTGAAGAAACAAGATTTTACGTAGCCTATAGCCCCCATCATCACATCACTTGCCGAGAATGTGGGCAAACTGAGTGTGTGCCTTGTAATCACATCCTCAAAACCATTAAGGGTTTTTCTGATATTGAACATCAATTTATTCTGACCGGTTTGTGTCAGAAGTGTCATCATTAAATATTATTATGAAAAAAGCTACTTCAATTCTGATTGTTTTGCTGGTTCTGTCGACTATTTTTGTTTTGTCCTCCTGTTCCAAGAAAAAAGAGATATCAAGTCAGACCAAGAAAGTTGTGGTCAGTGTCATTCCCCAGAAGTATTTTGTCGAAAAGATTGCCGGTGACAAGATTGAGGTTGTTTATATGGTAGAAAAAGGAGCCAGTCCGGCCATCTATGAGCCCAAGCCGGCTCAAATGCAAGAAATTTCTGAGGCAGAGGCATATATCAAGGTGGGGGTGCCTTTTGAAGAGGCGTGGTTGCCAAAGTTTGAGGCAGCCAATAGTAAGATGAAAACTTTTGATCAGGGCGCAGGGGTAGAAAAATTGGTTTTACCCGATCATGTTGATGAGCCCGAAAAGAGAACTAGTATTCATGAGCTTGAAGACAAGCAAGAAAAAACACTTAAAAAAACGGAAGAACAGCCAGACCCACATATCTGGTTGTCACCCCAAAGAGCCATCAAGCAAGCTGACAATATCTATGAGGCTCTAGTAGCGATTGATGAAGATAATCAAGCGGAATATCAAGCAAATCTAGAAAGTTTCAAGAAAGAGATAGAGAGCCTGGATCAAGAATTGTCAGAGATCATTAGTGCTGCCCCATCAAAGACTTTTTTGGTTTTTCATCCGGCTTTGGGTTATTTTGCGGCTGATTATGATTTGACGCAGGTAGCTATTGAGGTAGAGGGTAAAGAACCAAGTGCCAAGGAGATGGTCGAGGTACTGGAGATCGCCAAAGAGAAGCAGCTTCAGACAATTTTTGTTGAACCGCAGTTTAACAAGCAAAGTGCCGAGTCCATTGCGGCTCAAATTGGAGCTTCTGTGGCTGAAGTTGATCCCTTGGCCGAAGATTGGGCGGCTAATTTGAAATCTATAGCTCGGGCGATTGGCAAATAAGTGGTCTTTTGCCAAATTTTAGGCTAAAATAAAACAAAGACTATTATTCTTGATGTCAAAAAAGATTATCCAAGTCAAAAATCTTAGTGTCGAGCTTTCTGGTCATACTATTCTCGAAGAGCTTAGTTTTGGGGTTGAGTCGGGTGATTTTTTTGTGGTCATTGGACCCAACGGGGGTGGTAAAACAATTTTGGTCAAGACCTTATTGGGCCTGATTAAGCCAAGTTCTGGTGAGATTATCATCAAAGAAGGTCTCAGAATTGGTTATGTGCCACAGTTTGTTTTGTTTGATGTTAATTTTCCGGTTTCAGCTTTTGAGGTGGCTATGATGGGTCGGCAAGGGCATGGTTCTTTCTTGTCTGGCTACAAAACCAATGACAAGAAGAAAGTTAGCAGGGCCTTGGAAGATGTCGGGCTGGCAGAAGAGATTTATCGTCATCCTTTTTCTGATCTTTCTGGTGGCCAAAAACAAAGAGTCCTAATTGCGCGGGCTTTGGTTTCTGACCCGGAAGTTATTTTTCTAGACGAACCGACTGCTAGTATTGATCCAGTTTCCAACGAGAAAGTGGGCCAATTATTTTCCAAGCTTAACAAAAAAGGGGTTACTATTTTTATGGTTACGCATGATGTGGGGGCGGTGTCACAGTTTATTACCAAGATTGGCTGTCTCAACAGAAAACTTTTCTTTCATGATAGCAAAGAGCTTTCGACTGACATGGTTCAGGGTGCCTATGGATGTTATATAGATCTGGTGTCGCACGGAGTGGCTCATAGAATTTTGGACAAAAAAAAGCACCATAAAGATGCTTGATATCTTAACCCAGACATTTATGCAGCACGCTTTGCTTGGCGGGCTGCTCATCAGTGTGGCGGCTGGTATTATTGGATCGCTGGTGGTTATCCAGCGGCGAGTTTTTATTGCAGGCGGAATTGCTCATAGTGCCTATGGCGGAGTGGGGTTGGCTTATTATCTTGGTTTCCCTCCTTTGATTGGAGCTTTGATTGTCAGTGTCATCTCTGGTGTCTTGATGGGTTATCTAGAAAGGCATTCCAAAGAAAGATCCGACACTGTAATTGGAGTGGTTTGGGCTTTGGGGATGGCTATAGGAGTTATCTTTGTTGATCTGACCAAGGGTTATGCTATAGATTTGATGAGTTTTTTGTTTGGTAGTATTATTGCGGTTTCTAGAATGGATCTTTGGCTGATGGCTGGAGTGGCTGTGTTGGTTCTGCTGACTGTGTTGCTGCTATTCAAGAATCTCCTGGCCTACTCATTTGATCCGGAATTCTCTGTGTTGATGGACAAAAGGAACAAATGGTTGCTGTACCTGACCTTAATCCTAGTTTCGCTGACGGTGGTGGTGATGATTCGAATGGTGGGGTTGATTTTGGTGATTGCTCTGCTAACTATTCCAGCTTCCATTGCCGAGAAGTTTACCAAGAAGTTGAGTACGATGATGGGGTTGGCAATTCTTCTTAGCGCAGTCTTTATAACTTCTGGTCTTATTGCTTCATATTTCTTGAATTTGACAGCCGGAGCTATGATTGTACTTATTGCCGGATTAACCTATTTTGTGATTATTGGGACAAGGCGACTGTCAAACAACTGATTGAGTAACTATTTGTTCCATCTTGGTGGGTGGCCAAGTTTTTATTTTGCCCAAAGGTAACTGCTCACTGGGGATATATAAACTTTTGATAAACAGCAAGAAATGCTATGCTTTTGAAGCTATGTACAAAAGGAGAAAACAAACTAAGGAGCAAAGACAAAGACAAGTAATCTCAAGATTAAAGAACGAGAATAAAA
>JAHIRA010000026.1 GCA_018818905.1 Patescibacteria group bacterium
ATAGAAGCCTATCAAGCAGAAAACCCTCACGTTAACATTACTTATCGCAAACTAACTTTTTCTGAATACGAAGGAGCCATTGTTGATGCCCTAGCTTCCGGCAAAGGTCCGGATATCTGGTCTATTCACAATACTTGGCTTCCCAAACATATTGATAAGCTAGAACCCGCTCCCGCAGACCTTATTACTCTCAACGACTACCAAGACACCTTTGTTGACGTGGCCAGCAAGGACTTTGTTGATTCCGAAGGTCAAATTTACGCTATCCCTATGTCGGTTGATACAGCCGCGCTCTACTACAACAAAGACCTTCTCAACACTGCCTTCGTTGTTGAGCCCCCAGCCACTTGGACAGATTTCAAAGAAGCCGTCAAAAAATTAACCGCCACCGACGAAAGTGGCGAGATAATAAGATCCGGTGTTTCTATGGGCACAGCCTATAACGTCAACCGCTCACCGGACATTCTAAGCCTTCTTATGCTTCAGAATGGCGCTCAAATGGTCAATGACGCCAAAACAGCCGCTACTTTTAACCAAAGCGCCACCACTTCTGATGGCGAATCATACTTCCCCGGTCTCGAAGCTTTAATCTTCTACACCGATTTCTCAAACCCCAGAAAATCTGTTTATACCTGGACCCCCACTATGCCCAACTCAATTGATGCTTTTGTGGCCGAAGAATCAGCCATGATGTTTAGCTACGCCTATCAGCAAGAGGTTCTCAAAGAAAAATCACCCAAACTAAACTTTGGCGTTGCTACCATGCCCCAAATAGAAAACACTCCCAAAGAAGTTAATTACGCCAATTATTGGGGAGAAGTCGTTAGCAAATCTTCCGAGCACAAAGAAGAAGCTTGGAAGTTTTTGACTTTCTTGGCCAAAAAAAATGTCTCCGAAAAATATGTTGAACTAACCGGCCGACCCGCTGCCAGAAAAGATATTGTCAAAGATCAGCTAGAAGACCCCAAACTCAGAATTTTTGCCGGTCAAGCACTAACCGCCGACAGCTGGTACCAAAAAGATCCCTCTGCTGTTGATAATATCTTCTCCAAGATGATTGAATCTGTCGTCCTGGGCGAATCTGAACCGGAAGATGCCCTCAACTCCGCCAACCAGAAGATCACCACCCAAATGCAATAGTCCATTTGTTTTAAATAAAATTTTTATATGAAAACGAAAAAGAATGTTGGGATTTTTTTGATTAGTTTTTGCATTGTTTTTTTACTTGGTTTAGCCTTTATCACCTTCGTTGATGCAAATGAAACGGTAGCAGAAGACTTTAAGCCTGTCGAAGAAGATGATTACTGTACGACAACCGCTCACTGCACAACCGGTTTAGAGTGTGACCTCAAAGGAACAAAGACTTGTCAAAAACCAGGCTCAACCGGAATTGGTTGTAATTCAACTAACGATTGTAACCTTAGTCAAAATCAAAAGTGTGACACCACCACTAAAAGATGTACCGATGGATCCGGAAGAGAATACTCCAGTTGTACCACAGGGGGTGCCAATGAAGGAGGATGCAACACGCAGCGCGGACTTAAGTGCTCTGATTATGGCATGTGTGTGGAAGAAGACAAAGATCTAAAAAAATCTGCGCTCGGCCAAACCTGTACAGATGATATTGAATGCCGCAGAGGTGGAACAGCATATGTCTGCGGAAATGGAAAATGCGTTAATGAAACAGCTAAAATTGTTAAAGAGGGAGAAAATTGTTCTTACAAATATCCACGTGCTCCAAATTTTAACGATTATGTCTGCCCGGCCGGTACAGTATGCACTCACCCAGAAATTAATAGTAGAGCCCAATATACTTGCCACCAACCAGGAAAGAAACCAGCAGGAGATTCGTGTGCTGGAACTGATGGAAAACCTGATTTTAGTGTGTGTAGAATAGGACTTACATGTGATAAAAATAAGAAGAAATGATTTAAGGTGAACCCGAATGCCTCCTCTTACGGCGGAGCTTGCAATAGACAAAAAGGCGACCAAGACTGCATTGAGGGGTTAACGTGCTCTGCTGATAGTACATGTAGACTAAAACCTGGAGACCCCTGTCGGACAACCACGGAATGCCCAGCAACAAAAGATGCGGGAGTAAACAAGCCTACAGAAGGATACTATTGTGACCCGAAAACAAAAACCTGTCTCAAATCATCAAATGATGGAAAAGTAGGGACCTACTGTATGAGTAGCAATGTGTGCACAAAACCATTAACCTGCCAACTTAACAGATGTTCCTTCACTGAAAGATCAGTTGAGCTCGGAGGCACTTGCGAAACGGATGAAAATTGTATCTCACCCAATAGGTGTCTCGTACCAAAAAGTAGCGACCCAAAAAATTCTGAAGGGGCCAAATGTACAGCTCCAACCAAAAAAACCGGAGAGACCTGTACCAAAGATGAAGAATGTCCCGCAACCGATAAATGTGACGAAACAACAAAAAAGTGTACAGTCAAAACTGTCGCCCCACCCTCAGCCACTTCAATAGCAGCGGCTGTTTCCTGTGACCGAGACACCAAGCGCGGCATCCTCACTGCCGGAGTTAGCAACAGATGTATGAACTGCGGAGAATGTAATATGTGTGATATAATGAATGTAGCTATCGGAGTTGGCAAGTGGATTGTTAGCTTGATAGGTTTGGTAGCGGTTTTCTTCATTGCCTATGCCGCCTTTCTGTACATAACCTCAATGGGCAACCCAGAAAAAGCCAAAGCCGCCAAGAGTTCTGTAACCGCAGCTATTGTTGGACTTATCATTGTTTTTAGCAGCTGGGCCCTAGTCAATACCATCACTGTCGCCTTTGGTGCAACCAATATAGGCAAGTGGTACAATCCAGA
>JAHIRA010000027.1 GCA_018818905.1 Patescibacteria group bacterium
AGTGGATCTAGGGCATTGGTCGGTTCATCAAAAATCATCACCTCCGGCTCAGTCATAAAGGCCATAATCAGGCCAAGTTTTTGGCGGTTACCAGAGGAGAGGGTTTTGGCTTTCTTGCTTGTATCAAAATCAAGACGCTTGATTAACTTCTGAGCAATATCCTTGTTCCCATTAAGCTTAGCCACCAAGCTGATGTGCTCTTTGCCGTTCCAATGGTCATAAAGACGAACTTGCCCGGAAAGATAGCCAATTTTTTTCTTGAGCTCGACTGCGTTTTGATGAGCATCTTGGCCTAGAATTTCTATTCTTCCTTCTTGCGGTCTGATGAAATCCATCAGACATCTGATCGTGGTGGTTTTCCCAGCCCCATTGGGCCCCAAGAAACCAAAAATCTCTCCTTTTTGAACGTTAAAGGAGATACCATCGACAGCTTTGGTTTTGCCAAAATGTTTTTTTAGTTTTCTGACTGAGATGACTGGTTGCATTAACTCTTCTTTATGTGTCGAGCGATTTGTTTGGAAAATTCATCAAAAACTGGCATAGATTTAACAGCATTCCGATAAGCAAGCTTTAGATTTAGATCAATATAGTCATGAATGAGAATATTTCTAAATCCCGCAACACCTTCGAGTTTCTTGGAAAGGATTTTGGTAATCACTTTCTCACTAGCCAAGATTTCAAATGCGTTTTGCTTGGTCTCTGGCTTTTTAAAGTCCTCTTCAGCAATAATCATATTACTGATAGTTATCACAGACTCAAGAACTCGTTCCAAGCTTTTTAGAAGTGCGTCTTGGGCCATTTCGTCAGTCAGAAACGTTTTTTGACTGACTTTCTTCTGGTATTCTTTTTGCTTTTTTGTGAATTGTCTGAGGTGATTTAGGTGCGTCGCGAGAGTGTATTTGGCAGCTGTCATCTTGGTGTTATTTAGATACTTTATTGGTATATACTTTTAACCACATACTCTCAAAATACTGCTGATCATGCCACTCTTGCAAAACTTCAAAAACAAAATACTTTCTGGCTTCTTCGTCCTGTGAATAAACAACTTTTCCATCTTTGATGATGTTGAATTTTAGCAATGATGAAAGTTTTTTATTATTGAGAACAATAACATCAACTTCATGACCTAGGAGTTTACTTAGTTTGGCCATGAAACTTAATCTAAGCTCTAAATAATTTTTGGACTTACTTTTGTCATTCAAAAACACAGCAAAATCAAAATCAGAGAATTCATTCGCTTTTCCTTTTGCTTGCGAACCAAAAAGATAAGCAAACTCAACTCCTTCTTTTTTGAGGATATTCTGTATTTGAGTCTCTTCTTTTTTGCTAATCATGTCTCTATTTTAGCAAAAACATTGAGCAAATTCTAGAGTAAATATTTTATATTTAAAAAATAAAAAACCGGCTCTAACCCAAAGGGCCGGCCGGTATCTAACGGCCTACATGCCCATCTTCCACAAAACAAGCAAAACAACCATAACAATCGGTCCCAAAATATCAGAATACAACACAGCCCCCGTATTGAGAATGGACTTGTTTTCTCTTTTCTTGAGATCAATGATGTGACCAACCCCCATCATGAAAAGCATAAATGAAACGCCAATGACTGTTGCTGTCCAGAAATCGCCCATGATCCAGGTGCTTAGAATTCCCAGAATACCAAAGGCTCCGCCAGCTGCAGCCACTTCTTTTTGAAAAGGACTTCCTGGTTCCCAGCCGATGTTTCTAGCTAGTCTGTCAGCAGTTTTTCTTCTCCAATGCATAAAGAATGAGACCACCCCCAGGACACCAACGACCCAAAAAAGAATTGACTGTAGCAATGTCTCTATAAAGGCTCCATTAAAAAATAGAACGACAATTGCCGCATTAATAACTGCCGCTACCCAATAC
Organism: Patescibacteria group bacterium; assembly: GCA_018818905.1. Classification (GTDB taxonomy): domain Bacteria; phylum Patescibacteriota; class JABMPQ01; order JABMPQ01; family JAHIRA01; genus JAHIRA01. Next base: position 1,891 of record JAHIRA010000027.1, read on the forward strand.
AAAGCAAAAATGTACTTGGTAAAGACATGATTTAAGCTCGCCATAATTTTGTTTTTATTTTAAAAAATAATAAATACCTAGACAGGTCTAAGGGTGCCAGCAAAAACTTGCCAGGCCAAAACCGACTTGGCCACCAGACTCAAGATGATATAAACCTTTTCTCCAAAAACATAATCTTTCCAGGGACCAATTTTCTTGTACTGCAGAATCATATTAATAGCGAAGATATTAAAGAAAAGGAAGATAGAAAAGAAAATCCAGTAAACAAAATTTGGCGGCCCTTGATCTCCCTCAATACTCCCAACTAGATACAAAGCCACGGCAACCCAAGGAATGAGTCCGGCAAAGCAACCAAAAATATAAGAAGTCCAGTTTGTTTTTTCCGTACTTTGATTATGTACTTCCATAACCCAGCCAAAGAGAATCATACAAGCATTAACAGAGAGCAAGAGTAGCAAACTCACACCGTCATACATACCAACCAGCATAGCAATAACCACCATCATCAGAGAAGAACTCACACTATATTCAATCCATCTGGCTTTGTTTATGCCCTTCTTGAGATTGTTGACGTACCATTGATAGATGCCTGGAAGTGAAACTAGTAAATGAGCCACCGCCGACAAGAAGAGGAAGATGGCCACCAAAGGACCAATGCGGACCTCCCAAACTGTCTCATAAACAGGAATGAGTTGCTGAACCATGGGGTTGAACTTCAAAAAGCCTGTCGTGATAGGTAGAGCAAAATCATTGCTCAAGTAAAGCATCAACCCTCCTTGAACCGCATGGAGCACCGCCATGACCAAATTGAAGATACGCAAGTTTCTGTACCGTTTTTCTTCCATATTATAATTATTAATAGTATTTATTTTTATTTGAGACAATCGTCTAGGGTTTTGTATTTAACTATTTGTCTGTGGCCACATTCGTAGTATCTTGATCTTCTTCCTTCTTGACCCAACTTGGCTTCTTGAAAATGTGAATGATAAACGGAATAGAAACAAAGACGATAATGCCAACCACCAAAAACCCAACATAGAAAAGAGAATTGCCGGTCTTGAGATTTGACGGTGGAAAGAAACCAACCACAACGCCAAAAAGACTGCCTAGAAATCCAAGCCCACCAATAAGCCACATGCCAACTATGCCACCTGGCACTTTGTAAGGTCTTTTGGTTTCTGGTTGCTTGTAACGCAACACCAAGGCAGAGACAAAAACCAAAAGATACATAATCAGGTAAAGCTGAGCCGTAAGTGAGATGAGAATCCAAAACGAAGCATTAATACTGGGCATAAGAAGAAAAATAAGAGACATCAGTGAGAGGATAATTCCTTGCATAACCATAATGCCAACTGGCATACCGTGCTTGTTCTCTATCTGAAGTTTGGGTGGCAGATAACCATGTCTGGCAGTAGCCAGAAGTCCTTTGGTTGGACCAACGATCCAGGTACTAATCTGAGCTACAGCACCTATGGCTGTCAGAATCGCAATAACCGGGACCAAGAAACCGAGATTGTATGATTCAAAGAAATGCTTAAAAGCCTCCATCACTCCGGAGACCAGACTCAGACTCCCCTTTGGCACAACTGTGGCAATAGCAAGTGAGCCCAAAGTGACTAGAGTAATAATTATGATGGTCGATAGCAAAATAGCCCGAGGATAGTTTTTGTGCGGATTCTTGACTTCTTTGGCATGAACCGCCGACATTTCCATCCCCGCAAGTCCTAGAAGTACCCCGGCCATTAGAACCCAGTTGTTCATGTTACCTAGATCAGGTATGAGACCCTGCCAAGTAAAATCGATTTGAGCTGGCTTGCCCATGATAACCCAAACAACGCCAAGGATAATAATCAAAGCTCCCGGAATAAGCGTCCCAATAATAACACCCACACTACTAATCATGCCAGAAGCTTTCATGCCCAGAGAATTGATCAGGGTGCTACCCCAAAAAACAACCATCATGATAACCAGCATATAAACTTTGTTGGTGGCCAGGTCAGGATTTATGGCATAAGCCAGAGTCGCCGCCGTAAAAGAAAGTGCCGTTGGATACCAAATCACATTCTCGACCCACTGAAGCCAAATAGCCAGAAAACCAAACTTGGGCCCCAAGGCTTCTTTGACCCACAAGAAAACACCGCCGTCTCCAGGCCAGCCCGTGGCTAATTCCGCAGCAATTAACGATAACGGAACAAAAAAAACAATGGCTGCAAAAACCAAATAAAAAACAGAAGTTAATCCATATTCCGCAGTAATAGGCAAGTTCTTGAGACTAACAATAGCAGCCACGTTAATCATGGCCAGCGTGAAGATCCCGATGCTTGTTTTTTTGGTCATAGCTATAGTCGCTTTTTTATTTTACAGTTTCACTTCTTCTTCCCATTCATCAACTGTCATATTGAGAATATCTGCTGCCTTCTTATTCTTGGGAACTGCAATTTCTTCCAGAAGATTGTCCATATCAAGTTTGACTTTCCCAGTGTCCAAAGTAAGTACACTGATATAGCCAACGCCACTTGAGCCAGGATTGCCGTACCCATCACAGTATTTGTCATAAGGACCAACAGCTGCATTAACAATTTCTTTTGGTGTTAATGACATGTTTTTGTTTTTTTGTTAGGTGGAATTTGTTTCATTCTATCATTTTATAGACAAAAAATCTATCAACATTGACAACAAGCGAAGACCAAATTAAGATGTAAAAAGAAAAGAGGTAAGCGGAGTGTCTTTTCTAATTATTAATTTCAAAACAATGACCGAGAACAACGACAAAACGCTTGCCAAAATTTTGAAGACTGTCAGTTTCCTCAAAGAAAAATCCGTAACCTTTGTAACCAAAGACGAGTTTGAGACAAGGATTCAGGAAATCATGCGAGTGGTTAGTGATCTCAAAAAAGAATCCGTGACTAAAGATGAGTTTGAAACAAGACTTCAGGAGAACAACAGAAAGTTAAAAGGAGACCTCAGAGATGAAATGATATTCCATAGAAACGAAATCATAAATCGCATTGATAGCTTTATTACCTTGCATCAAAAAGTTGATCTTGAAATTACCTCTCTTCATGCCAAGACAAAACGACATGATCATCAAATTAAAAGAATAGCCAATCACAGCGGCGTAGAGGTTTAGAACAAAAATATTTTACAAAAATCTCCACAAGTGGAGATTTTTGTTTTGAATAAAATTGACTAGAAACAACTCAATCACTACCACTTAATGATATAGTGGCAATCTTTGTGGTCTTTTTCTCGACATCCTTTGGTGCTATCATGTTCCACTCTTACTCCTAGTGAATACTCAGGCTTGAATCTATTGGCCATAGCTGTGATAATACCTTGATCAAACTGACAGGGGTAAGGATTGTCACACTTTATTTCTACTTCACTGTCACCGATTTTTTTGTAGGCATAGTGGCCAATGCCTTCCTTCATGCTCCCGTCTTTTGGATTAAACATGGGCTCGCCATCGATACGATGATTCATGTGATAAGCCACATCAATAGAAGCTAGAGCTTTTTCAATATCATCAATTTCTGCAGGAAACCTGGCATTTTCTGGAATTTTTTTACCAATAGAAAACAAGGTATGGGGGCCAATTTTGTCTGAAATCAATTTGAAAGCGTTAAGCCAGTCTTGTTGAGAATACCAGGCTTTTGGATCTAGGTCTTTGATACCATTTTCTTCTAAGATTTGAATTCCCGTGGGCTTGATAGGGCCCATACCATCAACAATGGCATATACCGTTTGGCCGTTAACTTCAATGTAGGGTTCCTTGGTCATAATTTTTGATTTAATTTTTCTACAAAATAATATACAAAAAATTTCTAGGTCAAAAAAGTGTTAATGGATCAGTCCAAGCTCGAAGATCTGTTTCATTCCGCACGTAACCCTTCAAATTCAAATCAGAATCATTATAGATCGCTAAATGCAAATGTTTTCTTTCACCATCTGTTTCACGAGATTCTCCTTCTCCCAGAATAGCAACGTGTTCTCCTGCCAGAACTTGGGTATTGACTCCAAGCAATGATCCCGGATCCAGGTGTCCGTATAAAACAAGATAATCTTGATTGTTGATATCATGTCTAATCACCATAACTCCTCCATAGCCACTCACCCAATCTGAATAGAAAACTTCTCCATCTGTAATCGCCATGACCGGAACTTCTTCATTGGTATCTGCATATTCGACATCCACTCCAGTGTGATAACCGCTGAAACGTTCTGGCTGAATTGGAGAGTTCTGCGGAGTAATAAAAATGCCAAAAGGTTTTTTGGTGATTCTAGTTTTGAAATCAGCGATCGGCTCCATACAAGTTTTTTTCTCCTCACCGAAAACTTTCTCCTCCTCTTCAAGTGACGATGTCTCTTGCAATTTCTGTTCTGTTTTCATTTGACAACCCGCCAAGACAAGAAGAATAGTAAAGAAAAAACAAGCCTTCTTGCTATTAATACAACTCATATTTTCGATGTGTTCTCCCTTTTTTATTGACTAGACTTTCTTTTAGCAAGACAAATAGAAATGGCGTTCACCCACAGAAGAACAGCAAAAAAGACCAGCCACTCTAGAAAACTATTGAGATATAAAGATGGTCTAATTGCTAGAGGTTCCAGAGTAACTGCTTTCCCTGGCTCAAGAACCTTAGACATTTTTATTTTACTTCAATTTCTTTCTTTTGAGAAGTAAAGAATTCAGGACCACCGACACAGAACTGAAAGCCATAGCCAGTCCAGCAAACTCAGCCTTGAGAAGACCAAGAGCAGCGATAGGAATACCCAGACTGTTATAAAAAAGAGCCCAGAAAAGATTTTGCTTTATTTTCTTGAAAGTAGCCCGACTGAGCTTGAGAGCCGTGACCACATCCCTGAGATCATTCTTGATCAGGACTATGCCTCCTGACTCTATAGCCACATCAGTGCCAGCTCCCATGGCAATGCCAAGATCAGCTTGAGCCAGGGCTGGAGCATCATTGATACCGTCCCCCACCATAGCTACGCGAACCCTTTCTTGCTGAAGTTTTTTGATTTCCTTGGCTTTATCTTCAGGAAGAACCTCGGCTAGAACTTTGTCGATGCCTACTTGCTTGGCGATAGCTTGAGCTGTTTTTTGATTGTCTCCAGTTATCATCACGGTTTTTAGACCCATGCTATGAAGGCCCTTAATAGCCTCCGCGCTTGTTTTCTTGATTTTGTCGGCAATAGCAATAAGGCCGATAGCTGCCGTCTCGACAGCCAGAATAATAACAGTCTTACCTTGTCTTTCGAGTTCTGTCTTTTGCTCAATAATATCTTTGGAAAGTTCTATTTGAAACTCTTCTATGAGTGTTTTGGTTCCAAGCAAAACTTTTTTGTTCTCTAACTCACCCACAATACCTTTGCCAACAGCTGCCTCAAAATTACTGACCTCCTGTGCTTCTATCTTTTCTTGCTGCGCTTTTTTGATGACTGCTGCAGCCAGTGGGTGCTCTGATTTTTTCTCAAGAGAAACTGCCAATCGCAAAACTTCTTCTGTTTTGTAAGAGTCTGGCTTCAGAGACACAATATCAGTCACGCTGGGCTCACCCTGAGTTAGGGTCCCGGTTTTGTCAAAAACGACGGTCTTAACTTTGTTGGCTATTTCTAGCATTTCTCCGCTGCGGATAAGAATTCCGTTTTCTGCGCCACGGCCCGTACCAATGATAATAGCTGTGGGAGTCGCCAAGCCCAGAGCGCAGGGACAAGCAATGACTAACACCGCAGTTGAGGTTAGCAGAGCGTGCGCAAAGGAAGCCGAGAAGCCAAAATACCAGACCAAGAAAGTGATAATGGCAATCCCTAAAACTGAAGGGACAAAATACTGCGACACCGTATCGGCAAACTTCTGGATGGGAGCTTTTTGACCTTGAGCTTCTTCAACAATTTTGATGATCCCAGAGAGAACTGTCTCGGCTCCAACTCTGGTGGCCGTAAAAGTGAAGGTTCCAGTTTTGTTAAGAGTGGCACCAGTGACTTCATCGCCAATCTTTTTTTCGATTGGCAGACTCTCACCCGAGATCATAGATTCATCGACACTAGAATAACCTTCGGTAATTTTGCCATCAACTGGAATTTTTTCACCCGGACGAACGACAATCTGATCATCAACGACTACTTCTTCAATAGGTATTTTTGTTTCTTGACCATCTCTGATAACCACAGCTTTTTTTGGTTTCAGATACAAAAGATTCTTGATAGCTTCTGAAGCCTTGCCTTTGGTTCTGCTTTCTAACCATTTTCCAAGAATAATAAAGGTGACCAATAGAGCCGAGGTCTCGTAGAAGACATCACCCTCGATAATATATGTCGTCACCAAACTATAGAAAAAAGCCGCACTGGTTCCCAGAGCCACCAAGGTATCCATGTTGGCCGATTTGTTTCTGAGGGCAGCGAAGGCTCCTTTGTAGAATCGAAAACCAATGTAGAATTGAATGATGGCAGCCAGAAGTGACTGAATGACCCGACTTTGAAAAGAGTGATCCATAAGAATCATAGACAGGATCACAATGGGAACTGACAGAATTAAACTCAGAATAAACTGATTTCTTTCTTTGACAATTACTCTTTCCTTGGAGTCTTCCTGCTGTTGCTCCGCTTTGATATCTATCGCAACAGGCTCAGCCTGATAACCAGATTTCTTGACACTAGCCAAGACTTCATTGTCATCTAGCTTTTTGTCCTCGTATTCGACACTGGCTTTTTCGGTCGCAAAATTAACACTAGCCTCTTTGACGCCAGGAATTTTTTTGAGATTCTTTTCTACCGTCAAAGCACAGCTAGCGCAATGCATTCCGGTAATTTGATAATCTTTTTTTATTTTTGACATATACTTATTATGCTTATTTTATTCTACTCCAATTTGCTGACTACAACCACATGAAGTTGCCCCACAAGCGCCACCACACGATTCAGCTTCATCGCAACTACTACTTGTTTCTGATTCAATTTCTTCTTGATCTAAACCGTTGGCATCAGAGATCTCTTTGTTCTCGATGACAATAAACTTACCCCAGACCATTTGCATCCAGCAAGAAAACTTGATCTCTCCTGCCTCGGTTGGAGTAAATTCTATAATGTTTTCTCCCTGTTTTAGTTCTTGTTTAATATTGTAACTCGGAACAATAATTTCATTGGTACACCCAGAGACTTGCTTGGCATCAATCACCCATCTGACGGGAATTCCTTTTTTGATGGACAAAACATTGGGTGAATAACCACCGTAGCTTAACTCCATGTTCACTACTTGATATTCATCAACTTCTCCATTGACCACCTCTTCTTTACTACTAGCTTGCTGTCCTGGAACAAAGCTTCCGAATCCATAGCCAAAGTTAATCAATCCACGGTTGAACATAATCAGTCCCAGAATAATAACCACAATACCAGAAAATTTCATAATGTTTTTGAGGTAGGCATTCTTGATCAAGGAAATGACACTACCAAAACCAAAGAGAAGTGGTACCGTCCCCAAAGCATAAATGCCCATAGATAGAGCTCCCGAGACAATACTCCCCGAGGTGAGCGCGTAAAGCTGCATAGCCTGAAGTGGCCCGCAAGGCATAAAACCGTTTAGAAGCCCAACGATAAATGGCCCCTTGGGATTTTTGGCGTGTCTGTTCTGATACAAAAACTTGGCAATAAATGCGGGGGTTTTGGGTTTTATCTTCTCTAGCCAAGAGAAATTGGTAACCAGGGACAAGCCCATCAGAACCATAAAAACTGCAGCAATGATAATAACAACTCCAGTAAAGGTTGGGTTGATGCCAAAAAAAGAGCCAACACCACCCAGAATGCCCCCGATAACTGTGTATGAAATAACTCGACCCAAATTATATTGGAGATGAGGTTTGGAAAAAGAGACCTTGCTTTCTTGAGATTTTTTGGCGGTCGCTGTGTAGGTCACAATCAAACCTCCGCACATCCCAATGCAGTGGAAACTGGCCAAAACACCAATGAAAAATATCAGAGCATAACTGAGATTTTGCTCATTGAGCCTAGAAAGAATTTCTAGCCATCCAAGTTTCTGAACCAGAAATGATGCAACCACAAAAAGAATTAAAGCCAGTCCAAAATAAACCAGGTTTCGATAATTCTTCTTATTTTTTTCTACCTTGTTGCTTGCTTGTTGAACCTTGTACCCCAACTTCTCGATAGTTTTCTTGATTCTCTTTATTGCGACCTTATGTTCGTCAAATTCTATCTGACATGTTCCAGTTTCAAAATCGACTTCAACTTTTCTAACCCCCTCCAAAGCTTTAATATCTGTCTCAATAAGTGTTTTGCAAGACTGACAATGAGTTCCTTCAAGACGTAGTTTCATTTTCTTGTGCATGTCTATTTGTTAAGCAAACGAGTCACGCTCAAAATCTCTTCAATCATCTCTTTTTTCTTCTTCTCATTCTTGGTTACCATGGCGTTCTTGAAACATGTCTTGAGATGATTCTCCATTAGCATTTGATGAGCAGACTTGAGAAGACCAATGGCAGCCAGATTTTGTTGCATGATATCAATACAGTATTTATCTTCTTCAATCATCTTAATGAGTTTGGTCATGAGGCTTTGGGACTTTTTGAAGTTGATGAGAGTTTTCTGTTTGGCTTTGGTCATTGTGATTGTTGTTTATTATATGTACCTGTACCCTAGGTGTAGGTATAATAACATGTCATTAGGAAATGTAGAAGGAGCGTCCTGTTGATAACTTACTTCAGTGCTAACCCCACCCTATTTCTCAACCTTGACAAGAGACATTTTCCTTGCTTTTATGGCAGTGCACGTTGAACAAAAACTTTTTCAAAACGGAGGACTTTTATGAAAAAACCAATCTTGGTTATGCTAGCTGTTTTGTTCTTCTCTTTGCCACAAAAAAATGTTTCGGCCGACAGCTCACAAACTCGAGGCAAGATCGTACTTCCCCCAATTCCTCCTGAATGGTCAAAAAAAAGAACTCGCCCCGCTAAGAGAAGGGGGTGCCCTCAAAAAAAACACTGTCTTGCAAAAATTAAACGGCTGCAGAGAAAGCTGAAATTGTGCCGTGGCCGCAAGTATGTAGCACAAGTTCGCACTTCCTGCAATCTGCAACGATGTCAGCGCGAATTCCAACGTCAACTCAGAGTTTTGAAACAAAGAGTCAAGACTATCCGCAAAAAGATAGGAACTCTTGAAAGCAAGCAACTCGATCTCGAAGAAAAAAAAACGAAAATGTCTCTGAAAAAAACCGCCCTCGATACGAGAGAGGGTAAAATTCTGAGAAAGTCAGAGTTGCTTGAAGAAAAGGAAGTGCGCCTTTACCAGTGGGATTTGAAACTAAGGGAAAGAGAGAGAAAGCTTAGAAAAGAGAAGACCTACTTGAAAACTGCTGCCATCGACTACAACAAATGGCGAGAGATCAAAGGTATCAGAAAGATTCGTTGTGTCATTCCGCTGGGAGCCAGAAACCGTGACATTGGTGAGACTCTTATGGCTAGAAAGCGCAACTGTTACTACTATCTAGGAGGTCACTCCCGCCAAACCAAGTGTCGCATCGATATGACCTGGACATGTACTCACGCAAAACCAACATACTGTGGCGTGACTATGCTGGCAACCTGTAAAGGGCTCCCTTGGGCATTTAAGGGTAGAAGCCAAAGACGTGGCAAATTCAGACGATACCGCTTCCCGGCCCCGTGGCGTCTCATACTAACCAGGGTCACTTCTTTTTGAACAGTGATCTTTTCCCCAGCAGGCCTAGCCTGCTTTTTTATTGCTTGGAAGAGCCAAAAACTGTTCTCCAAACATTGACAAACAATTTCAAAAGTGTACACTCACCTGAAACATTCTGTTTCACCCGAACCTTAACAAGGAGGAAGAGGAAATGACAAAATACATCTTGACTGCTTGGTGTTTCTGTTTTGCCATTGTTGGTCTTTCAGAAAGCGCTTTTGCAGCGAAAATGCAAAACAAGTGGGACAAAAAGCTAATACGAAACATGCCCTGGGAAGGGTCTGTTTGCAGTACCAATGCAGATTGTCACACTGAATTGACCTGTGCTATGGGTCAAAGCAAAATTGATCGCTGTCTAAAAGTTCAGGCTGACAAATGTGACCTGAAAGAAGAGGTTTCAATCAGAAAAGCATACGACAGAATTGGGTGTCGCAATGTCTCACTTTGCGTCTCTAGAAGCCAAAAATCTTTGTGGGAAAAACGATTCAATATTCTCTGTGAACGTTCAAGAGTAAAGCAAAAAAAGTACTTTGCTGCCTATGTTATTGGCCGCATTGGTCCTGCAATCTTCTTGACCATCAATGACACCACAACCGATCTAGATACCCTCAATCTTTCTCGTAGCTGGATAGCCAATATGCCTTTTTTTGAACCAGTAATGATTGCGATTGAGACCAAATTCACAGACATCTTTGGCCTCAGAACTGCTTTTGGCGGAAACTTTGCTCGCACCTTCCAGATTAACGGCCCAACCTGTTATGATTCCCTGCCGCAATGCAACCCTTTCTTGTTTGAGCTTGTCCTAAATGGTGGTTTCTTTCTCTCTTTTGCCAAAGACTCCTTCCAATTGAGTTTCAATGTCCAAGGCGTTTTCCAACAAGCCTGGCTAGGGGTAGCCCATGCAAGCATTAAGCTGGAAGATAACTTTGTTGGTCCATTAATTAGAATGAGATTCAAGCTAGCAGGCGATCCAGCAAAACATGCCTTCGTCGCCATTGAGCTTGAAGGGGGTATTGCCTTTAACTTCAAAGACAGTAACAAAGCAGTGGTCTTACTGCCCTATGTTGGCCTAAAACTCACAGTCTATCTGGTGCCATTTGGGTTCACCTGGTTCTAAAACGAAGAAAGGAGATAATCATGAAACACAGCAGCCAGTCTTCTTTTATCGGATTTGTCATTCCTCTCGGAACAAGACAGATTCAGATTGAGGAACAACTTGCTTTTGGAAACTCTCAAACTACCCTGCTTAAGGGTGTCGACAAAGCTACTGGAGAGGTCTTTGGTATCAAACACTACGATTTTTCCAGAAACAACCGAAAACAAGTAGAAAAGAGATTTTGGCGTGAAGCGCAATCACTTTTTTCTCTCAGCAGCCATCCAAGTTTTTTATCTTTCTCTGCTAGTACTTGTTTTCTTGACTCATCTTTCCCCGCCGGTTGGATTGTTATGGAACTAGCTCAAGGCGGAACTCTGGCGCAGCTTTTCAAACTAATGAAGAGACAAGAGGAGAGGCACGAGAAAAAAATGCCACTTCTGACAATAGCAAGTTTCATGGAAGCTCTTCTTGAGGGAATCGTGCGGCTTGAAGAAGTAGAGATGATTCACTGCGTCCTCAACCCCGAAAAAATCCTTCTGTGTTGCCCTTCAGAAGCACCACTTCAGTTCTGCAGCGGAAAAACCTCTGTCCTTTCCGGTAAAAATATTCGTATTTCCGGTCTATCAAATCTTAAAACCGTCCCTGAGCTTAAATCTCTCCCTCCAAGCGCCAATCTCCACGGTCTTTACGCCGCCCCAGAAGAAGTCTCTTCTTTGGAGCCGCAAAAAAGAGCTCTCTATTCTCTGGGTCTTATCTTGTACGAGTTGATTATGGGGAAACTTCCTGAACCCCTTCTTGATATCCTTAACGATTCCTCCCCTTCCACAGTGAAAAATAAAGCGCTACATGAAGTCAAGCAAAGAACAGAGTGTTTCGATTTTCCACTCGGCCAAATTGAGGTGGAAAAAGAAGCTCTGTTACATAACTTTGTTCGAGGCCTGACACAAAAAGACCCCAAGAAAAGAATCAGTTCCAAAGCAGCTGTCAATCTCCTGAATAAGCTAAAGACGAGTCTTAGTGCTGAATCGGGAAACAATCCTTTGGCAGAAACTATGCATATGGAATTTGATCCGTCACGTGTTGCTGTAGTTGATGAGAATATAGAAAAAAAGTGACCCATGCTCTTTTTCACTCGCCTTGCCTTCCTGGTAAGGCTTCTTTTTTTGCTGCCATTCTTCTCTAACACTTGACTTTGACCCTTATATAGCTACAATAGTGTTGGTTTGCACTTTGACAATTAAAAAATACACTTACGCAGAAAGGAGCGTGGCATGACACGAGGTGATAACCAGAGATTCGGCCTTGGAACTCAGATTGATATCAGCGACTTCAGAGTCACCCTAAAACGACAAATTGGTATAGGTGCTAGTTCCATTGTTTTTGAAGGCGAGGACGAAAGCATTCAACGTCCCATAGCCATTAAAACCTCTTTTTTTAACTCTGTAAAAGACCCAGAATACCAAGCTTTTGTGGATGAGGTGGAAAATCTGGGACTGATTGGCAACCATCCTCACATTTTGGCCTATTACGGTCACGCCTGCGTGACAAGAGAGGAGGATACACCTCTGAGTGGATGGATCGCCCTGGAATATGCTCGCGGAGATACTGTTGCCAGGCTTATAGAGTCAACCAGATCTTCAGACAGGCTTCTGCCTTTACTCACTGCTCTATCGATTGCTAAAGGCGTAGCCCTGGCTATTTCTTACCTTGAACGCAAAGGATTGGTTCACGCTGACATCAAACCAGAAAACTGTTTTTTGTGCTGCACCCCAACTGAGCTTGAAAACTACAACGCTGGTCAAGTTAAGGCAGGCATCAAAACAGAACATATCAAGCTCGGAGACTTTGGTATTACTAGTCTCCCAGAGATTTACCACAAGAGGTACATAGAAGATAAACGACTCCATGGAACCCCGCTTTATATTGCTCCAGAGCAGATTTTGGGAAACATCGTCCCTGGTAAAACAGATCTGTACTCGCTCGGGGTAATGCTCTACCAGATGGTCACTGGAGGCTTTCCCAAAGAGATACACGAGATCATTGGTCGAACTTATGAAAGCTCTAAAGACCAATTCTCAACAATGATGGTTCACCGACTTTTAGAGCCAACCCTGACTCTGCCACCCAATGTGGTTCATCAGAAAAACTACGCGTTTCTGTTAAACGATCTTATCATCCGACTAACTGCTAAAGACCCTGCTGACCGGCCCAGCCCCGCAGAAGTGATCAACAATTTAAGTGTTATTCAAGTAGGCTTGAGCAAGTCAAACCTCTCAGAAACACAAAGATTTTCCTCCAGAACTTCTAGAATCGTCACCCGTGAAACCACTGATCAACCAACAGAAGACCTTTGCCAGGGCAAGAAAGAAAAAAGGGAGCCTCTTTATTTTCCAGAAACTTCTGTCTATCCGAAAAACATTGAGATCGTTCCTTCTTCTCCACCCCCAAAGCATCTACCTGAAATGTCAGGCTCAAGCTTAACCGAAGTCATGAAAAATCTTAGCGAATCATCTTCAAGTTCTACTCCTAGGAAATTTCCTGATGACAAAACTGCAGAAATACCCAATCCTATTCCGACGAGAAAGGAAGAAGATTTCCAGGGAAATAGTTTTAGGCTTTCCTCACTTCCTGATACAGAAATGCGTAAAAATGATGGTCGGATAGAAGTACTGCAAGTTGTTGATCTCGCGTCAGAAGACGACAAAACTCCAGAGCAAGCTTTGCAAAAGGAAATTGAAGAACTACGAAAAGCAGACGTTACAATTCAAGAGAAGATCAGCCGGGGAAAAGCTTTAAGCGATACCGAAGCCTACATAGTGAGCTGCATTTATGGAGAGGCAGGTCTCATCAATAAACCTCTTCCCGCCTTTGAACAGCCTGCGGTTTCCATAGCTCTTGATCCTTTCGGATCCGTAGGTCATGTGGCTCCGTATCAGACTCCAACACCAGTACCAAAAAAAGTCCGCCCACCCCCACCCAAGACCACTATCGACCCTTTCCCGCTTGGAGCATTTGGGGAATTGGCAAACGAGAATGAAACCAGGACTGGTGATTTTATCTCTGGTGACACCGACCCAGATAAGTGGGAATCTAGTCAACGAAGGAAGAAAACTTTTTTCAAGTTTCTTTTCTTTTTTCTCGGAGTAGGGAGTGTTCTTGGGGCTCTGCTTGTCATTCCTCAATATGTTTTGTCCGAGTGTTTTTGTTGGCACTGGACCTCTTACTGCCTAATCAAAAACAAGAACGGAATCACTCTCAAGAAGTTCCCAAGAGCAGAAATGCTAATTCTGAAAAAAAGGTGGGTTTGGGAGAAATACAAAGCAGCCTCCTTCGCTGTATCTCCAGATGGCTATGTTCTGACCTCTAGCCTAGATCTCAAGCAGATTAGCCTCATAAAACTCTTGAAAACAGGCCAACTAGACTCAAGCAACGTCAAAACGTATCAATCCAAATACGGGAGATTCTATACTTCTTTAGTTCTTTGGCACTCAGACTCCAAATCTTTTCTTGCTGCAGGCTTCTATAACAATAGAAGAAAATTTCTCTTAGCTTTGGGGAAAGTTGACCTGAAGAAAAAATCCATCATTCACCTAGCTAGCCTGACAAGGTTAAGACGAGGAGAGTTTCCGTGTCGTGCAAGACAGCACCAAGACAAAATTAGTATTAGCTTCTGCAATAACACTGCCAAGGGTATTGCTTTGCCTCATCGTGAACTCTCTTGCCATTTCAAACCAAACAACAAAATTGTCTGTCGCAAATCTTCTAGCCTCGTCATTTCTGAAAGCTTTGACAATAGCGGCATTCCTGCCTTGAGAAAAAAGGCGGGACATCTTCAGCGTTTCTATCCGCTCAAACACAGTCAATTTATGAGTCAACAAGGCAACTTCATAGCCAGCATCTCTAGTCAACCCAAGACAAAGGAAGAAGTTCTGACTCTCTGGAAAATAAAACCTGCCACTATTTGTCAGATTCTCTGCTCGAAGTGACCCACTCTTCCCCCGTTCTTTCTAATAGACACCCATACCCGGGTGTCTTTTTTTGGAAACTACGCAAAAAATATATCAACGCCAAGTTAGTGGCTTGGTGACTCACTTTTTACTGCCTCTCTCCAAGGATCAAAGATGATTTACTGCAAGACACAAAATGCCTTAAAATAGCCAAAAGGAGAGCACAAATAAAAGTTCAAGCTTTCTTTGCACCACTTTGTTCATTAATTACTTCGTTAGGGGTCAGGAAGTTCAGGGATTTCCTGGGACGGTTATTGATTTTCTCTTGAATTTGCTGAAGTTCTTCATTTGTAAGATCACTTAGATCAG
>JAHIRA010000028.1 GCA_018818905.1 Patescibacteria group bacterium
GCTTCTTCCGGAACAGCCCTAACCAAAGAACAAATTGCCCTGATCAAGAGATTTACGCAGAATTTGTATCTCTGTTTTGATATGGACATGGCCGGACAGAATGCGACCAAAAGAGGGGTGGATTTGGCCATTGAGGAGGGTCTGGACGTTAAGATTATCACTCTCGATAATGGCAAGGATCCGGACGAGTTGGTCAAAGAGGATAAGGAGGCTTGGCTTGTGGCTATTAAAGAAGCCAAGCCACTTCTGGACCATTATTTTGCCAAGACTTTTGCTGACTTCGATGCGTCCAAGCTTGAGGACAAAAAGAAAGCTGCGGCGGCCCTGATGCCGCTATTGGCCAAAATTCAAAACGAGGTTGAAAGAGAGCATTATCTACAGAAATTAGCTGGAAAGATCAGTACAGATGAAAGAGTTTTGTCAGAAGCTCTGAAAAACAAGTATTTATCCAAAAAGACGCAACCAGTAAGGTTGAATCAAAGATTTGGCCAGTCGCAAAAAGATGACCAGAGCTCATCTAGACCCAGCAAAGATATTATTGAAGAAGTTGCCGAAAGAATTATTGGTATCTTGATAAAATTTCCGCAGGCTGTTAAAGAGTTTGAAAGTCAAGAAAATTTGATAGAAAATCTCTCTTCCGAGAAAGCGCAGCTTGTCAAAAAGGTTATCAGCTTGTATAATACAAAAGCTAATAACAAGTGGTTTGATTCCGAAAAACTAATCAAACACCTTGATCAGGAGGACTCTAGTCTAGCTCTTCTTTCAAAGCAGCTTCTTTTGAAATTGGAAGGTGATTATCCATCAATTGTAGCCGGATCGTTTAACGATGAGGCCAAGATAGAATTGGAAAATGGCTTCCGGCGACTCAAAAAATACCAACTCCAAAAGAGACTTGCCGAGATTGCGTCCTCGATGAAAGAAGCCGAAGAGCAAGGCCATCAAGATAAAATATCCAATTTGAGCCAAGAGTTTGGCGAATTGACGACTAAACTCATGCAATTTTAGTTTACAAAGCTTTTGCTTAATTTTTATTTATGCCTAAGAAAAAGAAAAAAGTGACCATAAAAAAGACCGTTACAAAGCGGGTCACCAAAAAAGCGTCCAGAAAGGCAAGCAAGAAGAAAACCGTTAGGAAGTCTACTGCAAAATCTAAGAAAATTATCAAGAAAAAGATGACAGCCCGCACCAAAAAAACTGGAAAACCAGCCAAGAAAAAATCTGTCAGAAGAGCCGCGTCTCGCAAAAAAGTTGCTCCCAAGAAAGTGATCGAGAGGGTTATTTCACAGAAGGTTGATGAAGAAAAAATTATTTATCTAATAGAAAAAGGTCGGAGTCAGGGCTTTGTCACTGAAGAAGAAATTCTCATTGCCATTCCGGCTATAGAAAAGCACCTGGAAGTTCTGGATGAGCTTTTGGAAAAACTTCTCAATCAAGGGGTTGAGATTAGTGAACCACCATCTTTTTTGGATTATAAAGTTGAAAACGCTGGTAAAGAAGATGTTAAAGAAGAGGTTGATAAGCGAGTTGATCTTTCGCTTCTTTCCGCCGACTCAATTCAGATGTACCTGCGCGAAATTGGTCGTGTTGATCTTTTGACGGCCGAAGAAGAGGTTGTGCTAGCCAAAGGCAAGGATCGCGGCGACAAAGAATCTTTTCGAAAGTTAATTGAGGCCAATTTGAGATTGGTGGTTAGTATTGCCAAAAAATATACTGGTCGCAATCTGACTCTGCTTGATCTGATTCAAGAAGGAAACCTGGGTCTTTTTCGGGCCGTAGAAAAATTTGACTACAAAAAAGGTTACAAATTCTCTACTTATGCCACCTGGTGGATTCGCCAAGCCATTACCAGAGCCTTAGCCGATCAGTCTAGAACCATTAGAATTCCTGTTCACATGGTCGAGACGATAAACAAGTTTACTCAAGTTGAAAGACGCTTGGTCCAAGATTTGGGCCGCGAACCGCTACCAGAAGAAATTGCCGCCGAAATGGGCATAGAAGTAGACAAGGCCAGAAACATTATCAAAATTTCTCAAGATACTATTTCTCTAGAAACTTCAGTCGGTGAAGACGAAGACGATAGCACTTTGGGTGACTTCATTGAAGATATCAAAACTATTTCACCTTCCAAGGCCGCTTCACTGCAGCTTCTTCGTGATCACGTCAGAAGTGTCATTCAGCATCTGACTCCACGTGAGCAAAAAATTCTAGAAATGCGTTTTGGACTTCTGGATGGCGTAGCCCATACTCTGGAAGAAGTGGGGCAGGAGTTTGGGGTGACTAGAGAAAGAATCAGACAGATTGAAGCCAAGGCGCTAGAGAAGATAAGAGATCACGAGTTGATAGAGAAGTTGAAGGATTATTGATTATTAGGTATAAAAAAAGAAGTCTTCAGAGGGGAATACTATGTCCTCGATTTTGATAACGAGCGGTAAGCCCGTTATCAAATTAGAAGGAAGGGAAGTATTTTCATGTCCAAAGAAGACTTCTTCAAAGAGCAGTGAGACAAAACTCACTAAGTTTGAAAGTACTCCTTTCTATCAGTTTCGTCAATAAATTTTTTGAAATTGCCTTGAAATATTGGGAGTTAGTAGATAGAATAGTTTTACGTACGTTTTCCACAATTTGTATTAATCCGAGGTAGCTCAGTGGCAGAGCAACTGGCTGTTAACCAGTGGGTCGTGGGTTCGAATCCCACCCTCGGAGCCAAGCTTTTAACCTTATATAAGCCAAAAATATAGACTACGTTTGACAATTTTGTAATATTGTGTTAGTGTAAAATGCCTTTTTAGGCATTTTTATGTTACCTCGAACCTTGAAAACTAAATACCTAGTCTAGAGAACTAGAAATTCGGATGCACGGAATAACCGTTCAAGAGAAAAAGGAGAAAGAACCATGTCGATCCAACTGTATGACTACCAAGAAAAAGCAAAAGAAGCTGTCTTATCTCACTTCGAAGCCCACGCAGAAGCTCTGATCGTGATGGCTTGCGGTTTGGGTAAAACCTACCTCGCTGCGGCCATTCTTGCTGAGTTGTTAATCCGCTTGATTGATGAAATTAGCAAGTCTGATAAACCTGAAAGAAAGCCCAGAACGCTCGTCCTCTGCCACAACAACGAGATCTTGGAGCAATCCAGAATCTCTTTTCATGAGGTTTTGGGTGACAGCGTTACCACCGGTCTCTTCCACGGAGGAGAAAAGGATTTCGAAGAAGTTGATATCCTCTTTGCTTCAATCCAAACCATGAATGTTTGGAAAGAAGCTTTTCTTGTTGATGAGTTTGATGTCGTGATTATGGATGAGTGTCATCATGTCATGGCCTCGACATACTTGCCTACGGTGACTTACTTCAAGCCAAAGTATCACATGGGTCTCACAGCAACGCCAGACAGAATGGATGGTCTTGAAATCAGAGATGTCTTTGGCCAAGAAGTCGTTAACATCCCTCTTTCCCTTGCTCTGGCCAGAAGCTATCTTACTCTTGTTGAATACCACATCAAGAATGGAAACCTCTGCAAAGGGGAGCTCAAAAAACTCGTCAAAGATGAGTTCGAAGAAGGTAAAGCTATCTCAAAACGCATCTCAACAAAACAGCTCAACGAAACTATTTTTATTGAGAGGCGAGATGAAGAGATTGCCAGGATCATTCTTGAGGAAGATCTCCAGGCTATCATCTTCTGTGAGAGAATTGAGCACGCCGAAAACTTCTCTCAGTTCATTCCTGGGAGTGAAACGGTTCACTGTGAGAAAACTCCAAGACAGAACTCAGACATTATCGACCGTTTCAGGAGAAAAGAACTGCAGTACATCCTCGTTGTTGACAAACTCAATGAAGGAGTTGATATTCCAAGTGCTGAGCTAATTGTCTTTCTCAGATGTACAGACAGCATCCCGCTTTTCATCCAGCAACTGGGACGAGGTCTCAGGAAAGCCAAAGGCAAAGACAAAATTAAAGTCTTTGACTTTGTTTCAAACGCTGACCGGCTTCAGTTTGTTTCTGTCTTTGCCAGAGAAGTGAAGGCTTCTTGCCATGATGATCTTGAACAAGATGTCCTTCAACTTTCCGGAGATGGTTTTGAATTCTCTTTCTCGGAAGAATTGCAAGACATGTTGCAAATTCTGGAGTCGATCGTACCAGTCTACATTTCTGATGTACCGGAGCTTCTGGCGGAGTATGATCCTGAAAGGAATGAATTGCCGGCAGACCAGGTCTTTGCTTGTACCGGCAAAAAGTTGTGGTGGAAATGTGGTAAATGTGGACATGAGTGGCAAGCAACAGGTGCCAATAGAGTATATGGAACTGGTTGTCCCGCATGTGCAAGTAAGGTCGTAACAGCAACAAACAATCTAACTGTTACTCACCCTCACCTTGCTACAGAGTATATGGATGGAAACGAACTCCCCGTTGGTCAAGTCATCGCAGGAACAAACAAGAAGTTGTGGTGGAAATGTAGTAAATGTGGACATGAATGGCAGGCAAAGGGTAATACTAGATCGAGTGGAGCGGGTTGCCCTGCCTGTGCTGGCCAAGTTGCAACAGCAACAAACAATCTAACAGTTACTCACCCTCACCTTGCTACAGAGTATATGGACAAAAACAAACTACCCGTTGATCAAGTCATCGCAGGAACAAACAA
>JAHIRA010000029.1 GCA_018818905.1 Patescibacteria group bacterium
ATTCCAAGGAATTTTTTTGTTGCGAGCTCCCATAATACATTCTTCTGAGCCCTTGCCGGTTATAACCACCACATCGCCGGAACATGCTTTACTAAAAGCGAATTCCAAAGCTTCTTTTCTATCTATAATTTCAAATAAATCTTGGTCTAGTTTCTTACCTGCTTGCTCGGCTCCCTTGGAGACAGACTTGATGATGTCTTGTGGATCCTCATTATAAGGGTCTTCATTGGTGACCACTACTAGCTCAGCATAACGAGCGGCAATCGCCCCTAGCTTAGGTCTCTTTTTCTTGTCCCGGCCACCGCCACAAGAACCCAAAACACTAATTATTTTGCCCTGAGTCAAGGGTTTGAGAGTCGTAAATACATTGAGCAAGGAATTCTCGGCATGTGCGTAATCAACAACCACTTGAAAATCTTGACCAGCGTCAACCAGCTCCATTCTCCCTGGCACTCCTTTAATCTTAGGGCAGGCTGTCTTGATAGTCTCGTTATCGACACCCAAAGAAAAAGCAACCGCTGCTGCTGCCAAAGTATTAAGAACATTAAACTTCCCCAAAAGTGAAGTGCTGGTGGAAAACTCTCCAGCTTGATCTTTAACTGTAAAACGAGCGCCATCAGCCGACAGATTAAGATCTGTGGCCACAAATGATTCTAACCCATCAAAACTCTCAACCTCAGCCTCTAGGCCAAAACCAATTTTCCTATCAGCTGGGTATGTAACAAAATACGAAGCAGCCTTGTCAGAAGCATTAATAATGGCAATTTTGGGTTGTCCTTTCTTTTTTTTATCAGAACTCAATTTGCCGAAGAGTTTTTCTTTGGCCACTCTGTAATTTTCAAACGAACCGTGAGCTTCCAGGTGATCAGCTGACAAATTGCTGAACACGGCCACATCATAATTGATCCCCAGATGCCTCGACTGTTCAAGGCCCTGTGAAGAAGTTTCCACCACGACATGTGTACAACCAGCCCCTGAAGCTTGCTTGATAAACTTCTGCAACTGGAAACGACCAGGCATGGTCTGCTTGGTTTCATTGGTCCATATTTTGTCAGCAATCTTAAACTGAGCTGTGGTCAAAAAGGCAGTTTTCTTTCCGGATTCACTCAACAGCTGAGAAATAAGATTTACTGTAGTGGTTTTACCATCTGTACCGGTAACTCCAATGACCGTCACTTTGTCTGAGGGATGGCCATACAAAAAAGCAGCCAGCAAAGCAAGAGTTTTGTGGTAAAAAAGAAGCCAAGACGTGGGAACAATTTTTTTGAGTGTCTCTTTCATTTGAGAATAACAAAGACAATTTCATACACAATACCTAAGCCAAAAATAGCAAAGAGAAGGTAATAAATCAAGCTCGGAATCTTGATAGTTAGGTTTGGTTTTTCCTGCCCCATTTTTTTGGCCTTCTTGTACATCATCAGAACTAGGATGCCATTCATACCGCCCATAACTGCACCAATAATTGAGATGACTTCTATGAAGTCTTTCAGACCAGCCAGATAGATGAAAAAAGGTATAAAACAAGTCAAAACCCAGGCGATAGTAGAGTCAAGTTTGTAATCCTTGACTAGCAGTTTCTTGGTAATTATACCTAGGGTTAAAAAAGAAGTCCCCATGGTCAAGATACCAAGAATAGCTCCAAGAGAAGTGACTCCTCCTCCCAGATAATTCTGAAGCCCAATGACTGCCTCCGGAGTTGTTTCCGTCCCAGAAACACCCACCACCACCAGAGAGAATAAAAGATAAATCACAAAGGGAATAGACAATCCCAGAACAATGGCTCGCCTAAACTTACTCTTGTCTTTGAGCACTCGACGCATCTCCGATATAGCTGTCACTCCCCCAAAAGAAAAGAGCAAGATCCCATAAGGAAAAAAGATATTACCAAAATTACTATAGGCAAGATTCTCTATTTTTATTTCTGGGAAACCAATCAGTAGGAACAAAATCACAATGCCAATCAGAAGCACCACCATAACCTTCTCAATAACCACGATTAAATTGAGACCAACTAGAATGGCCAAAGAAGCCAAAATAAAGAAGATAAGGGCATAGACAAAAGGTGAACCCCCTAGAGTAGGCGAAAACAAAGCATAAGAAAAGTCACCAATGCCAATCATGTAAATTAACAAAGCCCCAATATTGCCAAAGAGCATTGTCAATGCTGCGATATTTTTGCCAGCCTTACCTAAGTACATTTCGGCATAGCCAGCCATTTGATGATCTCCCCTACTTCTCTCGATTACCTCCCCGTAAGCCAAAAGAATCAGAAGGTTCACTAGACCAATAATAAGTATGTAGAAAAATCCAATAAGCAATCCTACTTTGGATAGAGCAAAAGGAATACCAAAAATCCCGGCCCCAATAACGGTGCCAACTAGAACTGCCGAGGCTGTAAAAGTTGATTTTCTCATGAACTGTTGGTATTAGACTCTCACTTCTGTTATCACTTTGGTCTCTGAATCAAACAGAGCTCTCATGATAGAGAGCTCTGTTTTTGAAAAACGAAAGGGAGGATTTAGCGAGTCACATTAATTGTCGCACCGCCATAAGTATCACAAGATCCAACTGAGACAATACCACCAGCATTTCTTTGCGCATAGTAATCGGTATTAGCTGCAGTTCCTGTGACTGGATCATCTGGAATAGAGCCTAGGTAGTTGTTGGTGGTCAAATCAGTGAGATTCAAGCAAGCTGCTTGAGTAACTTGTGCGGTACAGGTAGCATCACAACCAGCAGCAGCTGTCCCTAGAACATAGTAGTTTGTCACGGCCCAAGTGGCTTGGTTGGGATAGCTGCCAGAATTGTCCACAGCATACTGGTGAACAGCGTTGAGAATTTGGTTTACATCACTCCAACGCTGAGAGTTGTTGGCATCACCAATTCTTTTGGCCGGATTTAGGGCTACAAAGATAGCGGCAGCAATAATGATGATAATGGCGATAACCAGGATCAACTCAACCAGAGTAAACCCTTTTTCAAATCTTCTTTTTTTCATTTTTCGCTCCTATTATTTTATTTGTATTTTACTTAAATAACTTAATCCACAAGATTAATGCTCTCTTCTTCCGGCTTTGAAGCCAATCCCCTGAAGGCCACCCCCAAAGAAACTCGAGAAATCATTTTCATCTTGGCCGGGGAGAGTTTTTTCTTGCCATTGACGAAGTCACTCATTTCTCTGGCTGCTTTGATTTTGAGTTGTGTTTCTTTTTCTAAATATTCAGCCAAAAAGGGAACTTTGGAACCATTTCCAACGAGAACAAGCTCTTTTATTGTTTTTTCTTCTTGTTCCTCACAATAATTCTTGACCTTATTAATTTCTATTATAGCATCTTTGACAATTTCCTTCAAGACTCTGTTTTTGCCTTTTGAATCAGTAGCCAGACTAAGACCATGTTCTATTTTCATTTTTTCGGCCTGAGCAAAATCGAGGTTGAGCTTCTTTGAAATTTCATTGGTCATAACTTCTCCGGCAAAATCAAAATTTTCTGAAAAACAAATACCGTGTGGCCCATAAACAAACAACAGCGTCGTCATACGGCCAATATCTGCTATCAAATAACTTTGTTTTTCTTCTGTATCACCAAAAACAACCCTAGAAATGGCCTCTGATTCAAATTCAACTATTTCGGCCTTGAGGCCAG
>JAHIRA010000030.1 GCA_018818905.1 Patescibacteria group bacterium
TCCCCAGTCAAAGTCGGGCGTAATATTGTAGGTTGGGATAGGAAAGGAAAAGACACGACCCTTGGCATCACCTTCAATCATAACTTCGGCAAAAGCCCGGTTGACCATATCCATTTCTTTTTGAAAGTCACCGTATTTTTCTTTCTGCAATTCTCCACCAATGATAATGTTTTCTTTTTCCATCATTTTGGGAGGCTCTAGATCCATAGTGATGTTGGTAAATGGAGTCTGAAAACCAACTCTAGTGGGCACATTGATATTGAAGACAAACTCTTGCATCGCTTGTCTAACTTGCTTGTAGGTCAGTTTGTCGTAACGGACAAAAGGAGCTAGATAGGTGTCGAAGGAAGAAAAAGCCTGAGCGCCGGCTGATTCACCCTGAAGGGTGTAGAAAAAGTTAACCATTTGTCCCAAAGCTGTTTTGAAATGTTTGGGGGGCTTGCTTTCTACTTTGCCAGAAACACCCTTGAAACCTTCTCTCAAGAGATCGCCCAGATCCCAACCAACACAGTAGACAGACAAGAAACCCAGGTCATGAACATGGATGTCGCCTGACTTGTGAAGGTCATTTAGGTACTTGGGATAGATCTGATTGAGCCAATACTCTGAGATAATTTCTGAGGAAATGTAGTTGTTGAGACCCTGGAGCGAGAAAGACATGTTGCTGTTCTCGTTGACTTTCCAGTCAATTTTATCCAGGTATTGCTCGACCATGTCAATGTTAGCCTTGGTAGCAAAAGCTCTGAGCTGAGAGTGTTGCTCTCTGTAAAGAATGTAGGACTTAGCTGTCTCTTTGTAGGACGAGCTGAGAAGAACTTCTTCGACGATGTCTTGAATCTCTTCTACGCTTGGAACTTTGTCTGTAATTGTGTCTTTGGCCAACGACAGAGTCTTGAGCGTGAGCCTTTTGGCGACTTTTTCACCAAAATCTCCAGTGGCTTCACCAGCAGCTGTAATGGCGTGGGTAATTTTTTCAGCATCAAACTTGACCACTTTGCCATCACGTTTTTTGATGCGTTTGAACATTTATTTTTGAATTATGTTTTTGATATATATGGAAAAATTTTGTAGGAAATTTTTTTTGGGGGTTCTTTTATAGTATTACATTTCGGCCAAAGGGTCAAAGTTGCCAAGTTCATGATTACGTGATGTTGCGATCGCTTAGAATGAGGATAGTTATTGCGAGGGCTTTTTGGGGTTGGAGTTATCCCCAAATTTCTAACCCCCTCTCCCTGCTAAGGGGAGGGACGGGGTGGGGTTTTTGATTACGAGCTAAATAACAATTTGGTACTCCCTCCGCTGGCTCCAGGCCTTCTGGCTGGAGCCTGAATGCAAACTATTAATATTTATAGGGAAAGTTCCTTATCTTTTTCGACACCGATAATTGACATTGAAATTCAACACTTGAATCTTATTGCAAGATTTAACCGCAACTCTTTCGTAATCTTTGCTTCGACCCAAAACCCCCTCCTAACCTCCCCCTTAGCAGGGGGAGGGACCAGACAAAAACAATAAACCCAGTATTAAAACCCCAACACTCTCCCACCCTGATAAACTACAAAAGCCACCACCCAAGCAAGCACCATCAAATACCCCACCGCCACCACCGGCCACTTCCATGACCCGGTTTCTTTTTTCATCATATAAAGAGCCGGCAAACACGGCACGTAAATCAGAGAGAAAACCATAAAAGAATAAGCAGATAGAGGCGTGAAATCTTGCCTCAAGGTTGCTAGACCTTCTGTATTGTCTTCGTCTACCGAATAATAAGTGCTCAGGGTAGAAACCACCACCTCCTTGGCGGCAAAGCCAAAGAGTAAAGCTGTTGAGGCTTGCCAGAAGCCAAAGCCAAGCGGCTCAAAGATAGGGGAGATGGTTTGACCAATTTGGCCAGCCAGAGAATCCTGGGACGCATACGGCTGGGAAAAAGGGACACTTCCGAGAAACCAAATGATAATAGAAAACACCAGAATGACTGTCCCCGCCTTTTTAACAAACGACCAAGTCCGCTCGCCAACGTGAATCATGAGGCCTTGAAAACTGGGCACGCGGTAATGAGGCAGTTCAATGACAAAAGGAGTTGATAATTTCTTGAAATAAAACTTCTGCAATATCAGTCCCATCAGAATAGTCAGCATAATACTCAGAAGATAAATTGAAAAGACTATCAGACCCTGATAAGCAGAAAAGAAAACCCCAGCAAACAGAACGAAAATGGGCAAGCGAGCGCTGCAGGCAACCAGTGGCATCATCAGAATAGTTTGCAGGCGATCCCTCTTGGTCTTGAGAATTCTGGTGGCCATGATAGCTGGCACATTGCAGCCAAAACCTAGGATAAGCGGCAAGAAGGCTTTGCCATGCAGGCCAATCTTGTGCATGAAACGATCCATAACAAAAGCAACCCGGGACATATAACCGGAATCTTCAAGAAGCGCTAGCAACAGAAAGATAAGAGCAATTGTTGGGACAAAAGATAGCACTGCCCCAACTCCTCCCAAAACTCCATCCACCAGCAGAGAAGTGAGCCAAGGAGTTTGGAATGAAGCCTCAAGATATGCTTCTAGGCCAACTCCAACTTTTTTGAAGATCCAGCCTATACCCTCGGTTAAGGGCTTTGACAAAGAAAAAGCGATTTGGAAAATCAACAAAGAAACCGTTAGAAAAATAGGAATACCGAAGTACTTGTGGAGTAAGAGTTCATCAATTCTTTCTAACCATTTCTTGTTAGACTTGTTTTTCTTTCTGACAATAACTTCTCTTCCAAGGCCTCTAACAAAACCATATCTAACATGAGCAATCATGAGTGACGCATCACGACGGAAAATAGTCTGAAGTCTTTTTCTAGAACGTTCAGCGAGACTGATAATTTTCTTGTCCTCAGAAAAATCTTTTTCGGCTGTCCCTTCCAGAAGTTTGATGGCGTACCAATGCGCTCTAGCTCTAATTTCTGCGGAAGATTTGTTCTGGTTGAGTCTTTTTTTGAGACCCACCAAGGCTTTGGTAACATCTCTGCCGTATCGAAGTTTGAGAGCCGGCTTTCTTTTTTGTGGCGCTCTCTTTTTGATAGCTGTTAAAAGTTTGCCAAGTCCTTCTTTGCTTTTGGCGTTGATGGGCACAACTGGAACCCCCAGAAGCTCAGCAAGAGCTTTGTACTTGATAGTGATACCCTCCTCCTTGGCCTGGCCTATTAAATTTAGCGCAATGACTAGGGGAGAGCCCAATTCCAAAAGCTGAACCGTGAGATAGAGGTTGCGTTCTAGATTGCCGGCATCAATTATTTGAACAATGACGTCTGGCTCTTCTTTGATGACAAAGAAAGAGGTGACTTGCTCTTCTTCACTATAGGGCGCCAGTGAATATGCCCCAGGCAAATCTACCAGATGAAAAGTCTGTCCGTGGCTTTCAAACTCACCTTCTTTTTTCTCGACTGTCTTGCCTGGCCAATTACCAACGTGTTGACTGGCTCCGGTCAAGGCATTAAAAAGAGTGGTTTTGCCAACGTTGGGATTGCCAATCAAACCAACAATTAATTTATTTTCTAGTGAACCTGCCATGTATTAAAATAAATAGAAACTAAATTTCTTCTCCCATAATTTTTTCTGCTTCTCCCCTACCCAAAGCAATTTTTGAATCAAAGATTTTGAGAAGAATAGGCCCCAGGCCATCGTTTTTGAGGACCTCAACTTCTGAGCCATCATAGAGGCCCATTTCACACAAACGTTTTTTGAAATTCTGACCACATTCAACACAGTGAACCTTTATCTTGGTACCAGTTTTGAATTCTAGTAGAGACTTGGAGTTCATTTTTGTTGTAGCAATAAAAATTATATTAGCGAGGGATTCTTTTGCCGTGTGGACAATACTGCGGATTGTGAAGATATTTTTTGAGACGTCTGATGGACTCATCTGAAAAGGCGTGCTCTAGCAGATGAGCCTCTTGGTGAACATCTTTTTTGTAACCCAAGACATCTTTGAGAAAAACTTCAATGACGCGATGCCTGGTAGTTAATTTTTGGGCCAGCCTTCTTCCTTTTGCTGTCAACTTTATCTTCTGATATGGAGCAGCCTCTATCAGTCCCTCCTTATGAAGTTTTCTAAGCATAGTTGAAACACTTGGCTTTGAGACGCCAAGTTCAGAAGCAACATCAATAGAGCGAGCTTCTGAGCTGGTCTCTAAGACCAAGAAAATAGCTCTGAGGTAGTCCTCTTTTGAAACACTATCCATATTAGAAAAGTTAGTCATGGCTAACTTTTAGTTTAAAACAAGTCCGAATTTTTATCAAGTAATAAAAGACCCCTTCTTCTCTTTTTGAGTTGAAGGGGTAACGAAATTGTTTCACATGTTTTATCCCCAGGAAGTCTCGTGTCTGAAATAATCAGCCCTCTCTTTCTCCTTATCAAAGGTGCGAATCAAGCTTCGTAGACTTGAAGCAAGCTTCGTCTCAACAACCATATCTTGCTTCGAGTTGAGGTGAAAACCATCACTATCGCTCACCACAATCCTAGCCTCAATCATTTGAGGCAGCAGCTCAAAAACTTGCCGAATAATCGACAATATAAATCCCCGATCAAAGCAGTAGTTGGGATCCTCAAAGAAGAACTTCTTGGCCCTTTCAAAAGCCTCTTGAACTTCCTTAACTGTCATCCCTTGGGGCGGTTCTTGATGTTGCATATTTTCCTCCTTTAGGGTTCTCTTTATCAAAAGAATCCCTTTTCTAAAGTTCTGCCTTGTTGTATCATGAAAATCAATATTTGACAAGACCTGACGTTTGCTATTTAGTGCCCTGACGACTTATTGAAGAGCAATTTATGATTAAAAATAGGGTTATTATCAAGGTTGGAACCAATGTTCTAACTAACGATTCTGATGAGCTTGATTACAATGTTATTAATAGCTTAACAGAGCAAATATCTAGCTTGAAAAAGAAAGACTTTCAGGTTGTTTTAGTTGCCTCTGGAGCAGTTGCTGCTGGGAAAAAAGTGCTACCTCAAAACAACGTCAAGGACCATATTACCAAAAGACAAATCTTTGCCGCAGTTGGTCAAATTCCTCTCAATCAAGCCTTGACGACCTCATTTGAGAAGAACAAAATCACTTCAGCACAGGTTTTGTTAACACGAAATATCTTTGTGACCAGGGATAATTATGACAAAATTATTAATGTCCTGGATGGGCTTCTGACTCAAGAAGTTGTGCCTATTATTAATGAAAATGATGTGGTTTCCCTAAACGAGCTTTCTTTTGGCGATAACGATGCTTTGGCCGCTTCCCTATCCATTATGCTAGACGCAGAAAAGCTTCTAATCCTCTCAAATATCGATGGTCTTTATGACAGAGATCCGGAAGAGAAAGAATCTCAACTTATCTCAGAAGTTAACAATATTGATCGAGCTATTAACAAAATGTGCTCTGAGAAAACTTCTAGAAGTGGTTTGGGGGGTATGCTCTCTAAAGTAAAATCTATTAGACTAGCAACCAGGGCTGGGGTTGAGTCTTTTATTATCCGCGGCAAGAAAGAAGAGGTTATTACAAAAACAGTTCAAGGTCACAATCAAGGAACTCGCTTCACCCAACAAAAAAATGTCAAACTAGATGCTCGAGATAGATGGCTTCTAATTGCTCAGGATAAAACCGCTCGCCTTCAGGTTGATGATGGGGCTAGAGAAGCCCTCAAGAAAAGAAAGAGTTTGCTGGCTGTGGGCATTGTTAGTATTCATGGCAATTTTGAACCCAATACTATAGTTGAAATTGTGGACAAGCAAAAAGAGTTGATTGGCTATGGTTTGACTATATATTCTAGCAAAGAGCTACAAGAAGCTTTAACCAAGAAAAAAAGGCTTGCCAAATACGTTATTCATGCCGATAATCTAACTACAATTTAGAAATTCACATAAAGATATGCCCACAGAAAATCTTGATAAATTCTACAAAGAGTTTGATAAGCAACTAAAAAAAACCAAAGAGGCGGCAGAGAAACTTTCTTTGGCCAAAACTGAAGACAAGAATGAAGCCTTGGAAATCTTGGCAGATGAGCTCTTGAAGTCTAGCCAATCTATTATTGCCGCCAATAAAAAGGACTTGGCAGCGGCCACAAAAATCAAGCTTCCCAAGGCAAAGTACCAACGATTGGTTCTTGATAAAAAAGGGCTTGAGAAAATGGCGTCCGACATCAGAGAAATTGCCAAGCTTCAGGACCCTATTGGCTCAGCCAAAACTATCAAGCGACCCAATGGATTGGTGATTGAAAAACGCCACATTCCTCTTGGTGTCATTGCCATTATTTATGAATCCCGACCAAACGTTACAACTGACGTGGTTGCCCTATGTATCAAGTCTGGTAACGCAACAATTCTTAGAGGTGGCGAAGAAGCTATTCACACCAACAATGCCCTCTATCAGGTTGTCAAAAAAGCTCTCAAGAAAAGTAAGCTACCAGTTGATGTGGTCTACTCTATCCCCCGGACTGAAAGAGAAATCATAGAATACTTCCTCAAAAAGGATCAGGATATTGATCTGATTGTCCCCCGTGGTGGCGAGGGTTTGATCAAGTTTGTTTTGAAACATACCACCATTCCAATTATCAGACATGACCGAGGACTAACGCAGATGTATGTTGACGCAACAGCTGACATTAAAAAATCTATCCCCATATGTTTGACAGCCAAGACTTCCAAGCCTTCTGCCTGCAATGCAGTTGAAAACATTTATATTCACCAAGATATTGTTCCAGAATTCTTGCCAAAACTGGCCATAGCTTTTAACAAAGCTAAAGTGGAGATGAGGGGTTGTGACAAAACTCAGAAGATTATCAAATGTGTTCCGGCAACGATAGAAGATCTGGACACCGAGTATCTTGATCTAATTGTGACTATCAAAATTGTTAGCAATGTTAGTGAGGGTATTCGGTTAGTAAAGAAATATTCTTCCGGACTATCCGATGCTATTCTAACTGAAGATTATACAAACGCCAGAAGGTTCACCAATGAAGTTGATTCGGCAGCAGTTTATGTCAACGCTTCAACTCGCTTCACCGATGGCAATGAATTTGGCAAAGGAGCCGAGATGGGTATTGGGACCCAGAAACTTCACGCCAGAGGTCCTGTTGGCCCCAAAGAATTAACCACTGTCAAATACGTAGTGACTGGAGACGGTCAATACAGAGAATAAAAATTTCAAAAAACTGCCCATAATTCCAAGGCAGTTTTTTGATACATTGACCAAAAACATCAAACAAGATAGTCTATATAGTCAACTTTTGTTGACGTGAACTTTGAAAACCAAAGGAGGAATCATGACACTCCGAGTAATGGCAGTTTCTGCACCGGAATATCCGCGTGGAAAAACATACACTGATTCTCTTTCAAGTCCTACTCCCGTTAGCCTCTACAATGCCTGCAGACAAGCAGCCATGTTGGCCGAAGATGGGATTGGGGCCTGGGGAGTAAGTAATTGGCATTGCCCAAGAGAAGAGCGAGCCAAGACTTTTCTGTTGATGAGATCATTCCAAGAAGAAGCAGATGTATTTCGGGCTATGCTTGAACGCATCAAACCAAATTTGCTTTTGATTGGAGCTATGACGATTTGTCTACCAGGAGCCATTGAATGTGCCAAAATTGCTAAGGAAATGTTTGGCCCCAAAATTGCTACAGTCCTTGGTGGAAAACATGTCAATGAAAGCTTTTTTCTTCAGAAAGGCAGTGACACTCCACAACATCACCCAAGCTCTCCACTCAGACTCATGGCTGAAAGAGAAATTGAGCCAGTGTTTGATGTGGTTTTTTCTGGAGAAGCAGAGTTCGTAATCCCTCTCATTGGCGAGATAGTTTACCAACTGAAGCACTCCGGGGCAAACAATCTAGGTCAATCTCTTGGACAAAAATTACTTAGTCACAAAAATGCTAATACTCCTGGCAGTTGGCTTATGGGGTCACTTCAAGCAGGAGTCATTGAAACCCTTAGCAGTAACGGCATTCCTTTTGATCGCAACAATTTACCAACACCAGCCAAAATGTTTGGGGTCGAAGGTTGCTTTGATGTTTTTGGACCCAATTCTATTACTGGTCACGCCTTCAGCGACATAGGTTCTGGTTGTGTTTTTGATTGCGGATATTGCAGCGAAAGAAGAAGTATAGCTGATTCTCCATTGCAAACAGAGTCAGCTGCCCTTCGTCTGGTCAGGCAATTCCAAGATATTTGTGCAGTGGTCGCAAGGGATCATATTGGCAAAAATGCCAGTGCCTTCGTCGAAGATTCTATTATGCTTGGAGGAATTGCTACCCAACTGGAAGTCTTGGCTTATCTTCTAGAAATCAACCCTTTCCAGATCAGTTTTGGCGGTCAATTAACAATCGACATTGCCATTAAGCTGCTAAAGGAAAAACCAGAGATTATTAAAAGACTTTTTGACAAAGGTTTTATGTACCTCTTTGTAGGACTTGAAACCCTTGACCCCGGCTTAATTGGAGGTTTTAGCAAAGACATTAGTAACCACTCTTGGATGACAAGAGCAAATTCTGTTATCAAAGACTACACGAGGATTGGTTTCAAAATTGGCGTCTCGGTTTTGTTTGGCCTGGGTGAAAGCCAGCAACAAAGATTAGCTCTATTGGAACAAGTTGGAAAGTGGAAGAGCGAACATGGAAACCCTATTGCCGTTAGCGCCAACTGGGCCGTCCAACACCCCCTTCGAGGTCAAGATCATCAGAGCAACTATCGCTATCTGAGTTGGCCGGTACAGTCTCCAGAATACTTAGAGGCTTTTAGAGATTTTGGAGAAGCTTCTGAAGTTTACAACCTTCCAGGAGTAGAAAAACCATCGCTTGCAGAGCTTCTAGAACTCAAACGTGCTTTGCAGGCTTGCTGTTAAATCTGAGGCCTGCTACAATTTCCGTGAAAGGAGAACAACTATTATGGAAATTAAAATCAGCGA
>JAHIRA010000031.1 GCA_018818905.1 Patescibacteria group bacterium
AGCCTCTCTTATTTTTAGTATCTTCTGCCGAGTCTCCTGTATTTCAGGCAAATGATTTTGTACATCGTCAAGATTATCTCCAAACAAAACCATCAACCGGTCACTTTTGAGACGAGCTGAAACTGCTTCTTTGAAATTTTGATTCGCCAATTTTTGATCTTTCTCGGTTTGCATTTTTGCCAGCCTTAGTAAAACTTCCGGATACATATCAAAGACTCCTTTCTCAATACATCCAACAACTGTTGCCGAACTATCGAAGAACCCCTTTTGCCTTCTTCTCTCAACTGAATCTTCAACTAGCCCCTCATAGTTTGCAACATCTACTTCGCTCACATCAGCAAAAGATAATCTTTTCAAAGCCATAAGGCGATGACCAATACCAACTCCTTGGTTTGTGGCAATATCAGAAAGAAGCTCTGGATCAGAATAGGCATCTACCTTTTCGATTAAAGAATTAAATGCCCACACATATGCGGTTGGACTTTCAAGGCTATTATGTACCAATCTTCCAATCGTTTCTCGATCTTGAATCATATCTATAACTTTACCTAGCCCACTAGTTCTCTCCTTTTGAACTAACTCATACACGTAGCCCTCAATCGTTTTGTCGGTGATACTATTGGATTCTTGCAACCGTTTAATGACAGCTGAAAACAAATCAGAGGCTACTTGCCAAATTTTGTTGTCACTTTCAAAGCCATTCCTCCTCAGTTCGCTTAAGTAGTTCTCGTCTCTTAGAACAGAGACTAAGAAAGAAGTATATTGAGCAACATCATAAATTTTGTACATATCATCAAGCTGTCCTGCTTCCTCATGTCTTTGATTGATGTCATTTTTGAGAAGTGGGTCCATTTCATCGGCTGGGTATTGTGAAAGAACATCAACAAAGTCCTCAGAAAGAATAAAGCGGTTTGTCTCAAATATTTGCCTGAAAACAAGAAGTGCTTCTTCCGGCGAGCATTCTGAGCGAATGGTTTCATAAGCTTGGGTCATCATCTCGGGAGTTCGTACAAGACTGAGGTTCTGATCAATAACTCTTGTTGCAACCTCATTTACCTTTTCTTCTGAAACTTCTCGCTGAATTTCTTCAGGTGAACTTGATCTAGGATTAGTTTCTGACATTCTTTTTGTTTAGTTTTTTTTTACTCTAGAATCTTGTCTTCAACCCCCATTCTCTTCAAAACCACAGCCGCTTCCGTTTCAGAAGCCAGACGAGGTTGATTGTAATCTTCTATAATAACAACTTGAAATTCAATGCTGTCGAGATGATCGTCTGTAAAACTGTACGTCCCGATAGCGCCTTCTCTTGTTTCCTGAGACCACATCTGGTCAAAAACCAAATTGCCCAAACTATAGACAATAAGTTTATCGTTGTATTTCTCTACCTTCTGCACGACATGCGGATGATGGCCAATGACGGTTTCGGCCCCGGCATCAATGGCTGCGTGAGCAATGGCTTTCTGCTCCCAGACCGGATCAACCACGTATTCTGTCCCATGATGCATAGACACAATGACCACATCGGCGACTTCTTTGGCCGCCTTGACGTCAGCAGTGACCTGCTCGGTTGTAGTTTGGGCCCAGGCTAGGCCAGGCGTATCAGCATCGGCCGCATATGATTCTGGAGGAATACCGTTGTAACAGAGAAAAGCAAACTTGAGATCATTTCTTTCTATCATAGCGGGAGCGTGGGCTTCCGATGAATTCATGCCGGCTCCACAATAATTAATGTTGTTGTCTGAAAGATGCTGATAGGTATATTCCATACCCTTGCGACCCTGGTTGCCAAAGTGGTTGTTGGCCAACGACAGCATATCAAAACCGGCCAGCTCTAGACCTTCTATTGTTTCCGGTTCAGCCTTAAAAACCATGCCTTTGGTGACCGGAGGACCCTGGTCATAGAAAGGGGCTTCAAAGTTAGCGAAAGCGATATCAGCATCAGAAAAAATTGACGCGATGTTTTTGAAAGAATGAGCATTATCTCCAGCCGCTCTAATTTTGGTCCCGACATGACGAGAAAGCATAATGTCTCCGCCCGCCACCAAAGTAGTATTGACCGGATCTTTAACTTCTTCTTGAACAATTGTTTCCGGTAGTTCTGACTGATCTGCTGACTTTTCTAGATTGGCCATGTCTTTGACCAACGAATCTTTGCGTTCTCCACGAACCACAAAAGCGTAGCCAAGAGCAATAATGGCCAGAATAATCAGACAGGCAACAATGTATTTAGCGTAATGTTTCATGAGACTAACTAAGTTTTTTTTGAACTACTTCTTTGACTCTATTGCCATCGGCCTCCCCTGAAACTTTGCCCATAACTTTACCCATAACCTGGCCCATATCTTTCATGCTAGAAGCTCCGGTTTCGGCGACAACCTCATCGACTATTTTTTCTAAAGAAGCATCATCCATTTCTTCCGGCAGATAGTCTTCTAGAACTTTAATTTCGGCTTCTTCTTTTTTGACTAGATCATCGCGACCACCGGAGCTGTATGATTCTATAGAATCTTTTCTTTGTTTAACAACAGACTTCACGACTTTCTGGATATCTTCGTCTGTGAGATCTTTTTGTAGTTCAATTTTCTTGTTCTTGACATCAGAAAGAAGCATTCTGAGAGTTGAAAGCTTAGCCGTTTCTTTGGCTTTCATGGCTTCTTTGATTTCTTGGTTGATTTGGTCTAGGAGTTTGGACATAAGAAAGAGTTAGTTATTTTGTTCTATTTTAGCGCTAAATGACCAATAAAACAATAAAAAAGCCGGAACTGTGGTGAAGTTCCGGCTGGATGTTGAACGAGCACAATTTCACGATTGCACCCATTCAACGAGACAAAGGAGGAGACAAAGAAAAATCTCTGTCCCCGTTAATTTTACCCCTGGGAATGTAGACCTCATCATTGCGGCCTCCTTTCTTGTTTGGGGCTGTTGGAAAAAAGCTGTCATATATTTGACCTTGGATTATAACATAAATCCTTGTTTTTGCAAGGATTAATTGCCATTCGTGAAAATATCACGATATAGTGGCCTGCCGTACTTATGGCACCAAAGCCTATCTATTGCCACGGCAAGGAATCCAAGGGTGATCAGAATATCCACGAAGCATAACCTCTGACCATACCAAAGTCCAATAGTAAGAGGCGCTGCGAGAAGCAAGCCATCATAAACCATCGCTGGCACCACTTCTACACAATCCTTAAAGAAGCTGGAGCTATAGCAAGCTCCAAACGCCCACACCAGAAGCAGAATGGATGCCCCGGAGAAAGCTGCCACCCAAGATACCGCTCCGAAAACAACTTGATCTCCCGGCACAACAAAGCCACTTAAGGCAAGTACGCCACCGCCCAAGATATTCATTAGGCTGTTGGTTGACGCATTATTTTGAGAAATCTTAATTGAGGTATTGAACAAAATATACCCCAAAACCGCCAGAAGGATTGGTGCAAACGACATAAGTGTCCATTCGGTTTTCCAGTGGATCACTAGACGTAGCCCAACGAGAAACAACATGATGATATGCCGCGGGATATCAACCTTGGCCATTTTGGTTTTGTTAAACGACCAAAGAATCAGAGTAAACGATACAATGAATACATCATACGTTATCTCCATAACCTCACCTGGAGACATAAGACTCCGGTGAGAAAGACTCAGGCCGTACACTATGAGCGGAATTCCAATCACGCCCGGCATGGCATGTAGAATATTACCCTTCCAAGGACGCCCTTTACGAAGCCACATGGTGAACAATCCACCAAACATGTTCGCAATTGCAATGTTTATCAGCGAATTTCCGGCTTCGATGATCGAGAAATTGAAAAGGATGTAGGCAATGATCGTCAGTACTACGTACTGCATTTCTTCCTCCTTACTATTGTTGTATTGAATTGATAAGGTGCCGAAGATTTGATAAAAACTATCAAATCGCTTGATTATAAGATGTTTTTACTATTTTGTCAACTATTGTAGCATTGCAGCGTCAAGTTTACACTTCGACACATGTTAAGTTTCTGTATTGGCGTTGCTCCGTCCATACCTAGCCCACGATGCTTTTTCTGGTAGTTGTAGTAGTGCAGGAAGAGATTAAGCTTGTACTGCATCTCA
>JAHIRA010000032.1 GCA_018818905.1 Patescibacteria group bacterium
TTCCTCAAATACACTGCGTTGTGGTGGAGAGGGAAAGCCAGCTCGGTCTCCGGATTGAGCCTGGCAACCTACGCTGTCACGCACGGTATTTGCGGAAAGCCCCCGTCCACCGCGACCTCGTCTGACGAGTCGCAGCGAACTGACTTCTCCAAGCCGGTGAAGATTGGTTCAGACGGTAACCCTGACTGGGCTGCGGCTGACGCAATGCCGGCCATCCACGATTGTGAAATCGGGGATGGGGCCAAACGCGGAAAAGTTGACGACGGCAGCAACTTTTTCGCCTACTAGGAATGCCGAGAGCTACCTGACACCAGGTGCTCGCCCCCCGCATCCAATCCTTTTGGATCCGGGGGTCTTTTTTTTATCCAAAAATATATTTATATATTTTCCGTAGGGACGCCGCCACGGCGCGTCCTCATTGATCCGAATAAATTTTAATATTCTTGTACCTTTTAAATCCCGCTTTAAAATTACGTCGTTTTCTTATTTATAAGGATCAAAACGGTTATTTTATATTGAGGGTCATGTGGACCAATGAGGACGCGCCAGCGGCGGCGTCCCTACGGAGATGATTTTGCAAATTCCACCCAAAAAGGGACAAATTTCCTTGACTTTATCCATATTAAATGATATAAAAACATGCTGCACCTTTACATATAAGAATTCCTGAAATTAGCGTTTTGCCCGGTTTTGTGGCAAAAACAAATCTCCCGACTGGGAGGAGGAGAAAAAATGAAACGATATTTGATGCTGATGGTCCTTGGCCTGATTTTTGCAGGTCAAATTGGTTGCGGGAATTACTCCCGCTTCGTGACGACCGAAAAAGGTCGTTATGAGATCAAGACACCTGGAAACGCAACCTGCACGGAGCTGTCCTATAAGGATGGTAAGTTGAAGTTCTCGTGTACTTGTGAGTCGACCTGCAAGGATGGTTCGATTCCAAACAAGGTGATTAGCACCTGTAGTTCTCAGCGAGATGACACTGGAAAAAAATTCACTGTTGTTTGCGAGTGCTACGCCGATTGTCCTGACCAAAAAGAGGCCGTCATCGAAGCGACCACAGAGTCCCAGCAAGAGTCAACAACCGAACCGGCTACCGAAGCTGTCGCTGAAACTACAACCGATGGTGGTGTTTCTGAAGAGCCCACAGTTGGTGAGCCTGTTACCGCAGATGACGCTGCCGAAATGGTGTCAGATGGCGGTGGCGCTGAAACCATGCCAGAAAATACCCCAGAAGCGAACGTTGAGACATCCACCGAACAACAACCGGAAGCGCAAACAGAGGTCACTGCTGAAACTACAACCGAATCATCCACTGAAACCTCATCGGAAATCGCCACGGAAACAACTGCGGACGGTGGCGTTGAGATGGATGCCGAAACTGTCCCGGAAACCACTACCGAGACCTTGCAAGACGGTGGCGATGAGGCCACTCCAGAATCCTCTGGAGAGATGATGACTGAAATGTCCACCGAAACCACGCCTGGCGAGGGTGAGATGGTGGCTGAAGCAAATAGTGACAAATCAGTTGAGACCTGCGGCACCAATGAGATCCTTGTGAATCAGCATTGTGTTCACAAGGAAGTTGTGCTGGCGGCCCATCATGACAGAAATGTGTGGGGCTACGTCACTACCCGCGGTCACGGAAGAATGTGCTGGGTTGGTATCGGCTGGCCGTTCGAAGCAATGGCCAAAGGGTTGAAACATCAAGACGTGTCCGAAATCAGGTTTGCGACCGCTGATTCCAGCGGTAAGTACGTCACTGACGTACAGTCAGTATCGACTTACAAAGTCGGGTCTGGACGCACCACTCGCGCTGATGGTGTCGAGTACTATGTCGACATCTACTGTGCAGATGCACCCAAGCTCGGTATGGACCTGGTTCAGGCATACTTCAGCGCCGGAAAACTGAACGGCGCCAACAAAGACGCCTGTTGGTTCTGGGAGTACAACAGTGACACGGTGTGGATCGATGGTTTGAAGAAAACCAAGACCAACACCAAGTTCCGGGATTGCAACACTTCTGCTGCATATCAGATGTGCATTGGAAGCAGCAACTGCGGTGCAGCAAGCAGCTGCTAGAGTCCGATTGTCCCTTTTTGTTCCTCTGCCCCCAACTCATCTTCAATGAGTTCGGGGGCTTTTTTTATCCCACAATTTGTGTTATAATAGGCATATGGAAAACATTCTTGACTTCAAACGGTTTAAACTTAGCAGAGAAAACCTTGTTTTGGGTTTTACGCTATTATTCAGTTTACTCTATGTTCTAGGGATTATTTTTGGAATTCAGGCAGAATTCTTTTACCTTTTTCTCCTGATCTTCATGATGCTATTTATTCTGCAAGACTACATGGTTGGACTTCTGGTGCTGATTTTTATGACCATGGTTTTTGAACGCTTTTTTACCCTGGCCCCGCTAGAATTTTTTGATGCGGTCTACAAAATCTATCCTTTAGATTTTGTGGTTATTTTTTCGGCAGTTTCGTTTTTTCTCAAAGAAATTGTTGGCAACAAAAGAAAGATTAAGCTTGGTTATCTGGGGATACCGCTGCTTATCTTTGGTGGTTTTTGTTTTTTTTCGATGCTTTATGGTTTAGCCACAGGAGGGGAGTTCGAGAAGGCTTTTTCTTCTTTCAAGAACTATTTTGTCTACGCTATTATTTACTTTTTGGTTATTAACTTTCTTAGGTCCAAAGCAGATCTTTATCGTCTACTCAAAGTTTTTCTCGTTTCATCTTTGGCAGTTCTACTCTTTGCTTTTATTGGCATTATTCGCGGCGAGGGTCTTTGGGTCGATATTACACCCCTCTCAACCGAAGGCTCACGGCTAATTGCTCCAACTCATGCCTTCTATCTTGGTATTGCGGTACTATTTATTTTGTCTTTGTATGCTTCTGGAAAGAAGGTTTTTGGTCGACTAACACTACCGATTCTTGTTTTGCAAGGAGTGGCTATACTTATTTCGCTTTCCAGACATCTTTGGATTGCGCTCGCTTTTGCTATTTTCTTTTTGTTTCTCTTTGTCAAAAGAGAGCAAAAAAAGAAACTCTTCAAGACTTCACTGATACTTCTTTTTGTAACTGTGGTAGTTTTGGTTTCTGTGGTCTGGCTACAAACACTGCTTCACAGCGCCAATATTTCTATCATTCCATTGAACTATCTAGCCAACTTTAGCGAGCGTTTTACCAGTATCGATATCTTTAGCTCCGATGATCCTTCTGGGATGTGGCGCGTGTTTGTCTGGCGGGAGTCCTTTGAAGTTCTGTCTCAAAATATTGTTACCGGAACCGGTTTTGGCAAAACCATCACCTTTGATTTTTATGGTTATCCACTCATTGTCGAGCTCAGAAGTC
Organism: Patescibacteria group bacterium; assembly: GCA_018818905.1. GTDB lineage: Bacteria > Patescibacteriota > JABMPQ01 > JABMPQ01 > JAHIRA01 > JAHIRA01. The sequence continues at coordinate 3,354 of JAHIRA010000032.1, forward strand.
TTCACAATGGCTTTCTGGGGATTGCGGTGCAGATGGGTATCTTGGGCTTCTTGTCTTTTGTGGCGGTCAATGTTGTGGCCTGGTATATGTTTCTAAAGAATTTTCAGAAGCAGGCGGGAACGCTCGGGGCTATCTTTATGGGCGCGTTTTCGGCTTATTTGTATTTCTTGGTGTGTGCCAATTTTGGCGTTTATTTTGAACTCAATTTGTTGTTAATATTTTTCTGGTTGGTGTTGGGAATTTTTGAGGTAGCCTTGAGATTAATGAAGGAGGAAGCCCATAAAGGTCCGCAGATAGAATTAAGTAAACACATAAAAAAAGAAGTCGCATGAAGAAATATTCCTTCGTCGTTTTGACTTACAATTCCCAGGGAACTATTGATGGTTGTCTTAATTCCATTATAGAAAAAACAGCCAAGCAAAATATTGAGACAGAAATAATTGTTGTCGACAATGCCTCTAAAGATGACTCAGCTGATTATGTCGAGAAGAATTTTTCTGACAAAGGGGTTAAGGTGATTCGAAATACCAAGAATTCTGGATTTTCCGGCGGGGTCAATATAGGTCTTCAAGCCGCAACGGGTGATTATTGCGTGCTTCTGAATCCTGATGCTTCGATTGAGACTATTGATTTTTCCAAAGTTCAAGAAACTTTTGACAATAATAAAGTTGGCATTCTCTCGGGTAAAATTATTTGGCCGGGGGGCAGAACTCAACCTTCTTTTGGCTTCTTTCCGACTCGGGCCAAGCTGCTCTCTTATTACTTCAAGTTAGCCAATATCTGGCCAGGTGGTTTTTTGGTTCATGACAACTTCTGGAACCACAAGTATTACCAACAACTTTCAACCGTTGGCTGGGTATCGGGTTGTTTTATGATTATTCCCAAACAAGTTTTGGCAGAGGTTAAGTATTTTGACGAGGAGTATTTTCTTTATATTGAGGATACAGATTTATGTTATCGTATTAGTCAGAAAGGCTACAAGATTATGGTTGATCCTCAGATTGTTATCTCACATTTGCTGCAATATAGTGTCAAGAAAGACCCTCTCAAGAATTTCCATTTTGAGATAGAAAGCATGATTAGATTTTTTAGAGTGCATTATAATCAAAACGTGACCGGCTTCATGAATAGAGTTTACAAGCTCAAAAAGTGGCGCCTGGATCAAAAAAATAAATCTTCAGGAAA
>JAHIRA010000033.1 GCA_018818905.1 Patescibacteria group bacterium
CCCACCCGACTTGGTTGAAGAAAGAGTCTACAGAAACGTCAATTGTATTCTTTATTATGTACAAAAAGATGACCCCAGAGGTCCTGCCCCCAAAAACCCAAAAGCTGATCCTCAATACTCAAGCTGGGAAGGCGCAGTCAGAGGTTGGGCAGAAAGACAAGGTTATCATTTTGAGAGGCCACCCACCGACAGTGATGAATCAAATTCCAGCGAAGGACAACCAAAAATTTCTATCACTAGCCCAGCAGGAGGCGCTACCGTCAAAGACACCGGGATTCTTGTTAAGGCCAGTGTCGACGCTCCTCATGGCATCAAAAAAGTAGAATTCTTGGTTGACGGCGCTTCAGCAGGAAGTGATATGACCTATCCTTATGAACAAACAGTTGATGTTAGTGGCTATTCAAACGGCTTTCACAACATCACCGCCAAAGTCTACGACCTCGTGGGCAACACTTCCGACAGCACCGTCTCGATCAACGTCAATCTCGACAAAAAACAGAACGCCAAACCAACCAGCATTTCTCTAACTTCCCCCTCAGAGAGTCTCAACGTCACCCAGGCTAACTTCCCACTCAACATTACAACTACGGTAAGTGGTGATCTAGATATAGAAAAAGTTGAATTCTTTGTTAACGGCGCCGTCATTAACAGACAACCTGGAGCCGGCAACAACAAAAGCTACGTCACCGCCTGGAGCTACCCCGGAAGCATTGGAAGCTACAGCATCAAAGCAGCTACTGTTGACGAAAATGGCCGCGGCGTCTTCACCAAAACCATCACCATCACAATAGATAAATAGACCTTCCTCCATGTACGGACTCCGCCGCTGGCGTGTCCTAATGAAATTCATAAGCCCTCCCCAATATCATAAAAGCGAAACCCACTCCATGAAACTTATCATCATCATTACACACGACGAAAACGCCAAAGATCTAGAAGCCACACTTCTAGAAAAAAGATACTCGCTAACCAAACTAGACAGTGTTGGCGGCTTTTTGCAGAAAAAAAATACCACTTTCCTTCTAGCTACCAAAAAAGAGAAAGTGGATGAAGTTATTGAATTGACTAAGAAAGTAGCCAAAACAAAGGAAGAAACTGTTAGCGCCCCTGTATTTTCTGGAGATGGCATGGAATCTATGCTTGCGTCCGGCTCGCAAGTAACAGTAGAAGTCGGCGGAGCGATGGTTTTTGTCATGCCGCTTGAGAGGATGGAGAAAATCTAGGCTAAACTACTACAACTAGAAAATTTCTGTATTATAAAATCCCGCTATGACGGGATTTTATAATTCTCTCAACTTCTAGCGCTATCTTCAAAATATACACGGGGTAACTATCTTCGTATCTGATACCTAATCCTAGTCACCAACTCCTCCTTCAAGTTTTCGTTTATTTTTTTGACTACCATATGCTGGCACATGAGCAACTCGTTAGCAAAAGACGAGGATGGAACCGAAACAGTCAAGATTCTATTCTTGTAGAAAAGTGGCTCTGTTTTCTCGGCAATTAACTTATTAATCTCTTTGATAGCCACAAAATAAGCCTCACACACCCTCGTTGCTTCTAGCGGTCTTTTGAGGCTGAGCTTGGCGATTCTTTTCTCAACAATGTCAGATAAGGACTCAATCATTTTTTGTCTTAAACTTCTTGCTATTATATCACACAATTTGCCCGTCTTTAATCTCAAACGTCTGATGTTTATCTGCTAGCGTCTCTAGAATATCACCTAGGCCGGTTGTCGTCACAAAAGTTTGTCTGCCTTTGGTTAAACCCAGAAGCTCTTGCTGCCTCTTGTCATCTAATTCAGAAAAAACATCATCCAGAAGCAAAACTGGCTTTCTATGCGTAATTTCTTCGATATAACTTAGTTCTGCTTCTTTCATCGCCAGAATAGCACTCCGACATTCTCCTCTAGAACCACATTGACTGACTTGTTTGCTATCCAACAAAAAAACAAAATCATCACGGTGTGGGCCTGTGCCTGTTCGTCCCCGCATAATATCTCGCTGCCTATTACTGATAACTGTCGCTTCAAACTTTTCTCTATCAGCATTAATTCTTGGCAAATACAACAAACTCAGGTTTTCCTTGGAAGAACTTAATCTTTGATAAGCAATTCTGACGTCTTGTTCAAAAAACTTAAAAACTTCTTGCCTTTTCTTGATAATACTCAGGCCTAGCTCGATCAATCTCTCGTCCCAGACATCAAGAGAGCTCTCGTGAGTCAAATTCTTCTGAATACTGACCAGAAGTTTGTTTCGTTGGGCCAAAACTCGCTTATAATCCATGAGATGGTGACAATACTTTGTGTCAGTCTGACACAAAATCATGTCCAAATACTGTCGTCTTTTTTGTGGTGGAGCCGTAATAAGGTTAATGTCCTCTGGAGTGAACAAGACTGTAATAAACTCTCCCAGAAGATCAATAGCTCTAACCTTGGCGTTATTAACCTTCAACTCCTTCTTAACCTTGCCTCGCCCATCTTTGGGAAAAACACAAGTCTTATCACCACCACATTCCAAAAAAGCCACTACTTCCTTACAAGCATCCTGATCTTCAATCAAACCAGACAATCTGGCATAAGCTTCACCCCACTTAATCAAATAATGATCTCGCTTGACTCTAAAAGAGCGCGGGATAGACAAATACCAGATAGCCTCCAGGATATTGGTCTTTCCAGAACCATTCTGGCCAACAAAAATAATTAGATCTTGTTTGAAGTTGATCTTTTGTGAAGAGAAGTTTCTGAAATTGTTAAGTGAAAGTGATTTTATGTGCATCTTAACAATTTATTGTAGCATATATAGCAAAAAAAATTCCAATGAAAGGAATTTTGAGTATAAAAAAAACCCGGCAATGACCTACTTTGCCCCGCAAAGCGGGGTATCATCGGCGCTGAAGTGTTTTACGACCGGGTTCGGAATGTAGCCGGGTAGTTCCACTTCGCTCTTAAATCACCGGGAAGGGACGCCCGAAGGCGTAATGACCAAATCCCAATTCCCAATCACCAAATCGAATCTTACACAAAAGTTTGATTACCATTTGGAGCTTGGGACTTGGGACTTGGTTCTTTGGTTATTTTGAACCACAAATTACTAGTCAATCGAATTGTTAAACATTTAGATCAATTAGTATTGCTCGGCTAAACACATCGCTGTGCTTACACCTGCAACCTATCAACCCGCTAGTCTCGCGGGAGATCAAAACCTAATCTTAAGGACGGCTTCACGCTTAGATGCTTTCAGCGTTTATCCAAACTGTGCGTAGCTACCCAGCAATGCTCTTGGTAGAACAACTGGTACACCAGAGGCACATCCATCCCGGTCCTCTCGTACTAGGGATGAGCCCTTTCAAGTTTTCACGCCTATGGCAGATAGGAGACCGAACTGTCTCACGACGTTCTGA
>JAHIRA010000034.1 GCA_018818905.1 Patescibacteria group bacterium
GCAAGCATCTTCCAGGAAAGACTAGGATCATTCTCAAGCATTTTGATCTTGGCTATCAAATCTTCGACATTATCACTTTCAAAATACAACACCATATCATCACCAAACTCGGCTAAGGCAGAATTTCTGGCCGCAATGACCGGGCAATTATACTCAAGAGCCTCAATTAGCGGTAGCCCAAAACCCTCGTAAAGAGACGGGAAAACGTAAGCGAAGGCGTTCTCATACAGAAAACGTAACTTTGCATCTGAAATAGAGCCTGTGATCTCAATGCGTTCTTCTAGATTATTCTCTCGCATGAACTTCTCTATCTCATCAACGGCTGCTTGGTGAATTCCACCGGCCAAGACAAGATTTTTATTGAACTGTCGATCTTTCGCTAGATTCCTAAAGGCTTCAAGCAGAAGTTTGACATTTTTTCTGTAGTCAAAGCCTCCTGCGTAAAGCAGATATTCTTCCGGCCTAGTCTCCTTATTGCAAAAATCATACTCCTCCTGTGTCTTTATAAGTTTCACACCCGGGTAAACCGGTGTGACTTTCTGTTTGGGAAAATATATTTCTGATAGCAAATCTCTTCTGGTAGATTTTGAATTTGTGATAATCCAATCAGCCTTTTCAAATTCCTTCAAATGGTTCATATAAGCCCGAAAGTCTTTGTCTTTTTGAAGATAGTGTTCACGGAACAAAAGCGGAATCAAATCATGACAAACCATAATTGTCTTATGTTGACCTTCGGTATTGACTCGATAATCTCTATCTCCAGATGAAAACATTAACAGAATATCTATTTTGTTGTCTCTAACAAAATCATTTATTTTGTTCTTTTCATACCTCTGAAGACTTTTGTAGCTAGCCTTGGCCAAAAGAGGCGGTAACAACGGGTACAAGATTTTAATCCTCTCCTGAGGTACTTTTGGTAGCTTGAGATCCGCAAGATTTTGATAGCCAATCAAATAGTATTCATTTTTTATATCATTTTCAAGAAGAGCTTTGGCATAGTTACTAGTATAAACGCCAAAACCTCTTTCTGTATACCCGGGAAGAAGGGCTATTCTAAGATCTAGGGCTATGCGCATCTTTTTTCTTCAAATATAAATTAAGTCCAAAGTAGGCAATGATCTCAATTATGATAAAAGCAGTGGTGACACCCAGAACCGTGAACTTATTAAACGTCACCCCCAAGCGAAGAATGCCAAAGATCAGGGACGGGACAGTCAACAAAGAAAAGACAAAGGAAAAGAAAAACACCATGGCGTCATTGAGCGACTTCCTGAAAACAATCTTTTGCAGCACAAAGCCAGGCAGGAAAAGACAATAATACAGCAAAAAGAGAAAGACGATAGAATCAAGAAAGCTGAGTTTAAACAAGAACATAAGCACCATGAAAAGAAAGACAGCAAAAACTCCCGGAATAATCAGCATTGAGGCAAATTTTTTAAGATTTTTCATTGTTTTTTCTTAGAAAAAGGACTAAACCTATAGCCAAAAGAAAATAGTAAATAACAAATAGATAGGGACTCGTGGTAAAGAAATTGTCTTTTACTTGAATATAAAGGTCACCCAGAATCAATGCAGACTCACCAGCTCTAAAAACACCATAGATCATACCCATGAAGAATAGCCCCAAAAGTGCTGCAAAGCAAGTCTTTAGATTTTGATTAATAATTTCTCTCATAGACAATCAGCTCATGGTTATCAAAAACAACTTTGTAATCTTTTAAACCAGCAAATCTCTCTTGTTCTCTTGAATTCCTATAGGTAACAACATACTTAATATTATTATCAACAAACAATTGTTTGGACTTCTCTAGATCAGGATAGAAAATCATCAACCAAGCCTGGAATGTTCTGTCTCCAAGAAACTCCTCATCAGAAATATCTGCTTCTCTTTCTGGCATAAGGCTGCTTGTCTCTCGGTTGTAAACCAGGAAATCCTTTGTTGTGACTTCCCTGGCAAACGAGTCAGCTTTCTTGTTCTCGCCCCTTGAAGAGAGCAGAATGCTTTCATCTCCAGCTTGCCGATTCAAAAACTCAGCCACGTTCTTCTCACTTTTAGTCAATGTGAAGCTTGAGCCAAAGTAGTCAAGCTCATGCTTGGCCACGGTAACATTCTCAGCAAAAGCACACGATAACAGAATCATCATCAAGGTGATACCACACCATCTTTTCTTATCTGAATAAAGCTCAAAAAGATTCTTAATAAAGAAAGGTAGACCAAATAGAAGAGGTAAGAAAAAATAATTGCTTAATCTATCGGGATGATAATAGAAACCAAGATATTGAACTCCTATTAGCACCACAAGCACCACAAAAAGTGAGCAAACAATCTTTTTACTCCTGGAAAGATTGTTTGTTTGAAAAAAAGATACCAAACCAAGTATCCCGGCCAGAGCAAAGACAAGTCCCAGAGCTCGAGGCAGATCCCACGGCATGTTGAGATTGAGAGCAAAAAGTTCATTCTGCCTGGTAATCTCAGCAACAAACTTCGAGACCAAAGTAAGTGGATTGAGACTGCCATAAACTATTTTCCCAAGAAGACCAGCCAAGAAAATAATGACAATAAGCCAGACGGCAAAAAGCTTGAACCTTTTTGACAGAAGCATGTACACCGTCAAAAACATTGTTGCCAAAACAGCCGAAAGATGATGAAAATAGAAAGACAGAAGTAGCACTCCAAAAGCCAACGCATAGCCTTGGATACCTTTTTTCCATAATAACAACAGAATTATTGTCACAAAAAACAGATACCCCAGTAGATTTTGTGGCGTCAAAAGTGAAGCTCTGAGAACAGGTAAAGAGAAAAGGGCCAGCAGAAAAGCCAAGAATGAAACAAAACTTGACCCTGAAATCTTTTGCATGAGCAAAAAAACAGCAGCAAGTAGAAGTGAAAACACAAGGCCAAAAAAGACTATAGATGTCGCAAAAATACTCTCTTTCGAAAAAAGATTTAGCAAGGCTATTGTGACTTGAAGTGGTGGGTACAAAACCGAGCTTGACTCGTTGGCAACCCTCCCTCCGCTCACCTCAAAATCAGGGACAAGCTCCCCGCCCTCAAGCAATCGTTCTGAACCAAGGGCAATTCTGATTGAATCGGTGACCAGAGGTTCATTTGCGGGATAATAAAGAGCCAAAAAGTAAGCCAATGATATCAAAATAACTAAGACAAAAAGAAGCTTTTTATTTTTCAGATACTTCATGAGCCAAAGAATCAAAGAATAATAGAACTGCTGATAAAACAAAAACAAAGATAAGCACCAAGGCTAGCGGAATTGCTTCTTGTAGCGTCGTCATGGCCTTATAAGTCAGACCTGAGGTCACCCCAATCACAACAAGCAATCCAAGGATTCCCCAGAGTTTACTTTTCTGACTAGACACCACTTGAACGCCAAGAGCAGTTGCGACCATAGCTGTGATCATCGTCATGGCCATGGCTGCTAGAGACAAGCTTGAAACAGTGCCTTGGGAAGCAAAGCCATCATAGAATAATTCTGTTGTGACTAGAGTTAGAAGTGATAGATAAAACAGAAGAGTGATAATCTTGAGAAAGCTAACCACTAGTTTTTTATTTTCCGGTTTCATGGGCAAATAGTTTTTGATAAATTTTATAGCCAAGTGACTGTTCGTCGTACAGCAACACCTCGACCTTCTTTATTAAGACTGCTTCATTTTTTGAGGTTTCTATGCTTACCCTGGGTTTTGAAAGATTATCGATATCGAGATCGAAGCTTGAAACAGTATCATGCTTTCTCCTAGTGGTAAGCGAGGCTGTTTTCCCAACAAAAGACTCTAATCCCTCCGGCTTGATATTGACCTCTTTTGTACTTATATTCTGCAAATTTTCTTCGTAAATACCATTGTACAGGTTATCGATGAGATTATTCTTCTCAAGTGCAAAGTAGCCACCCGCAAAGTCTATTTTCAGATTCTCCTGCGGAATAGTTATCTTTTGAACATCTCTTTGGTTCTGACCAATACTTACACCCTCTTTAAGATCCTCAAAACTCATCTCCTTGTTATTCACTAAATCATAAAAATATTTAGCTTTGGGCACATCTATACTAAGATTTTTGTTGGCAAACAACACTTCCTGAAGCCCCGTTCGATTAACTGCTTCAAACATCAAAAAATCACTGCCGGCAAAAAACGTAACTGGCTTGGTTTCAATGCCTGGAATTTCAGAATAGCTTGAATTTTGAACTGGAAAGAAGTGATCCCTAAACACAAACTCTGACTGAGACGTTTTGATATTAGAGATTATTAGATCATCACTAATATCAAGCTCAACAGTATAGATGCCAGGCTTCAGACCAGAAACATCCATCCGAGCCTTCTTCTCACTTTGCCCTTCTTGATCTGGCTTCTGATAGCGTCCATACTCTACTCCACCCTTGGTTATCAGAATATTAAAACGATCAGGCCCAACTTTACGATCAATGTCGTAGTAGGAAAACTCAAAATCAAGAATCTCATCTTCAATATAGGTCAAGATAGTGTGCTTACCCCTAAGGAAAACCGGGAAGTCTTTTTTCGTTTCATCCTTTTTGTAGCCCGGCAGCCTGAAACTATCTTCCAAATTTACCCCATAGCTAGTTGTTGTGCGTTTTCTGGAAACTATTGGTAAATATTCAAGCATCTTTTCTGGGCTAGAAAATATTTTTTCATTTTGCCAGAGTAAAAGATTTTCTTCTGGCAAAAACATAGTTTTGTCTCGTTCAAAATCTTCTTTTGTCCTAAAACTATTTCCGGCAATGTAACTTTCTTTTAGCTCTTTTTTCTTCTTATTATCAAAAAGACTAAGATATATTTCCGACTCCTCATTCTTATCATAAACTAGTCTAACCTTTGTTTTTGGATAGTCTTTGGTGGCTGCCAGATTTATCTCTAGAGGTTTATCTTTCAAAAGAAAATACTGACCATTTTTGGTCATAACCTTGGAAAAATCATTCGTTGAAGAATCAAATATGAGACTAGGTTCAATGGTTTGCAGCCTAAACCCCAATAAGCCAAAATAGCCCAGAAACTGCCAGGCCAGAAAAGTCACGAAAAGCAACACCGCGACCACAACGCCGAGATAAAAAAGTCTTTTGCTATTAATGTTGTCAGCTAGAATCATGGAGAACTTTGTTAAAGATTGCCTTTATTTTATCAGAACAATCAGCAAATTTAAAATTATCTTCAGCGACTTTACGAGCTTTTTCTTTTAAAACAGAGGTGTCGATGGCTTCATTCAGAACAGAGACCAATGTCTTTGAGAACATATATGGATCCGCTGGAGGAATTAGTAAGGCTCCATCTTGCACTACTTCTGGAATTGAGCCGGTTAAGGTTGTGATAACTATATTCCGAGCAGCCATAGCTTCCACAAGCACTCGACCAAATTGCTCCTGCCAGGTGGGAATGGGAATACTGAGAAGCGCAAAAATATCGGCCAAATTATAAAGTTTGGGAATATTGGCGTATGTCACAAAATCAACAAAAACTACATTCTTTTCAATTCGTAGTCTCTTGGCCAAGGCCCGGTAGCTTTCTGCCAAAGGCCCCTTTCCGACAACGACAACTTTTAGATCTGGAAATTTCTTAATAGCTTCCTTGGAGCCAATCA
>JAHIRA010000035.1 GCA_018818905.1 Patescibacteria group bacterium
AAACGGCAAACCAAAGAGATTTCTTCAAAGAACAAAAAGCTTGAGCAAATGGTGGCTGAGAAAACCATTTTTTCACAGCTGATAAATCACCAACTACGTACTCCCTTATCTGTTTTAATGAATTATCTCAGTTTTTGGGAGAATGATACGTACGAAAACTATAACCAGGAAAAACAAGAAGAGTTCAAGAATAGAATTATTAGGGCAGCCAGAAAACTCGATAGTGTCACCAAGGATTTACTAAATCTTTTTGAAGCTGAGGACAGGAAAAGTCACAGCCTAGAGAAAATATCTTTCTCAAAACTCCTGACAAGCATGGTAGACAATTTTGAAACAAGATTTTCAGAAAGGGGTCTAGTATTACAGCAAGAAATTGAAAAAGAAGTATATGTTTCTGCAGACATGGCAATGCTGCAAGAAGCTTTGCGAAATATTTTTGACAATGCTTTTCGATATGCAAGTGAGAAAAGTACAATCAAGCTAACATTTGCGAGTAATGCAGACAAAATGGCTGTTCTTGAAATTAAGAATTCAGTTTCTGGACCAATTAGTATTGATGAGAAAAGATTGATGTCACGATTTGAAAGAGGGGAGAATGCAAGAGAAGTTAATCCTGATGGATCTGGATTGGGGCTTTATATAGTGAAAGAGGTGATTGAGAAGATGGGGGGAAATTTCTCTGTTGAACTCAGCGACAGAGAGTTTTCAGCAAAAGTATTGTTGATGACTAGATAGTTCTTTTAAAATTTGAGAAGTTTTTTTGTGCCTTGCATGGATCAGAAGAACAAAGGAGAGAGAAAAAATGACCAGAGTTGTTGCCAGAAGAGTCAAAAAAGATCAAGAAGAGTTCAAGGATGTAAGCAGTTTTATTGAAGAGGCAAATGAGAAGAAAGGGTGCTTTGCCTTGTATTCAGAAGAACCTGATTTATATTTCGTAGCCCTAGAAGAAAGTAACAGTGACGCAAAGGAGAAAATCCTGGGCGCGGTTGCAGTGAAAGTAGGAACTTTTGAATCCCTACCAGTCGTAGCGATGTTTGTTCAGAAGAGTCAATTTTTGCAAGGGAGGCAATTTGGGGTAATGGCTCAGGTTCATCGATTCGTTTCAACAAATAGTGTGATCTCAAAAGTACTGTTGGTGCATTTATACAAATATCTGCGAAGATCGAACATAAGCTATGCTATTTTTTGCTCAACAAGACTTTTTTCAAGTCACCTGGAAACTCTAGGAATTCCTAAACAGAAATCCCATCCGAGTATGGCGGAATGGAGTTACAGGGTAATGACCCTCATTTTCTCTACTCTGTTGATCTTGAGGGTCTTACGGAGCAGATTGAGATAATGATTCGGGAGCTTGGGATTGAGTTTTTGACTATGGCTTCTATTGAGACAAGTCAGACTTAATAGGAAGATAGTAGTTTTTATTAAGAGGATAACAAAGGCAGATTATTCTGGAGGTCTTGAAATGAGGAATAGCATCTCTAAAAGGCTTGTAATTAAATTAGCAGAAACACCCAAGGAGAAAGAAAGAGTTTTGCAATTCACGCAGGCAAAGCATCAGAAGAAGAGAACTACTAGCGATGAAGCGAGACTTGTTCACGGGATGCCTGTAAACATCATGGTGTTGAGTGGTGAGAGCGACTGTTTGGAATGTGGTCTTGAGCTTTTGGGATCAGTGGGACTTTGTGGTCCTGATCGTGCAGGGCATGTTCCGGATGACTATCTGTTTGAGATTGGACCAATAGGCCGTTCAATTCCAATATGGAAACTATTTGAGGCGAGTCATGCGGGTGGGGTTTGGGCACTTGACCGTTTAGCTTGCACAGACTCCATCACAGACGAGTTCTTGAGAGGAGTGATAATGAATTCTTTGCTTCTTGGGGTGACTCAATTTGCTCGATTGCAGTTTGTTGAGTACTTTTCAATACATGCTCATCGAAGGATGCGTCAAATTCTAGAATTTCTTGGGGTGACCATTGTTGAAATGAACTACCCGCTTTCACAGAAATACTCGCCAAGTAGATTCACCGAGTCGCTTACAAGAGGAGACGCTATTGTGCTTACGATCATTAAAATATTCTCTTTAAGAGATATTGTTTTCAATGTTCGAAACAAGTTGGAAGAAGCCTTCCCTAAATATGAGATTTTTTCGAAAGTACCCAAATCTCTTGTTTCATCTGAAAGGGCATCAAAAACTCTTCTCGAATAATAAAGCGTTCTTGATAGTGCCTTATTTTTGAATCGGGCTTTTTTATTAACTCTTTTAATAATTCCCATCATAGTTTATAATGTAGGCGAAGTTAAGCGGACTGGGCATGCTAAGTCTCTGTGATTAAAACAAACCATTAGTGGAGGAAAGGTATTGACATTCCTTAGTACTGTGGTATTGTCCAGTATCTGAGTGGGTAGCACCTTGAAAGTGTATTTTTAAATTTGTTAGAAAATGTATTGGTTACCAGAGGGGTGAAAGGAGAAAAAAATGATAAGAGAAAGTCAGAATTGTCCAGACTCATTCGTCTCTCACCGAAACGGTGAAGATGTGATCGAGTGGAAGGCTGGAGTCCTGACGGCAGCCGAGGTAGATGAGGCCTTTCGTTTGCGATATCGATATGTCGTTGATGAGAGAAAATGGCTAAAACCTGATGGGTCTGGCATTGATCGAGATGAGTGGGACAGGGATGCGATCCATTTCGGGTGTTTTCATCCGGAATATGGTCTAACAGCCTATGCGCGAGCGAACTCAGGTGGGATTAATAGCATGATGCTATCGAGAGAGTTCAGAGCTATCGTCCCTGATTTCGATGCTCTTGCGTTGAGGATTAACCCGGAAACCTCAG
>JAHIRA010000004.1 GCA_018818905.1 Patescibacteria group bacterium
GACCTGTTTCGACAAAGTTTTCATAAGTCTCAGTGCTGGAAAAGCTATCAAGATCTACTCTCTTAGGATCTTGACTGTCTTTTTGAGTTTTACTTTCAAGAACAAGATTCTTAACGGGTTGATCTTGACCCTCAGTATAAAGATAGAGTCGATAATTGTCCTGGTAAGATCCCAAAAAACAGCTGACCAAAACGATGCTCTTGTTTTCAGAAAGATTGTAGACTTTGACGCCACTTTCCTCGTTATAAAAATTTGCCTCATCTTGATTGCATTCAGGTGGCCAACTGAGCTTATCTTTCCAGTCTTGTCTATCTTGATTTAATTCTGGAATATTTGTGTTTTCTTTATCTGAATCCCAGAAAAATGAAGTCACATCAGTCAAAGAACAAGCTTGAAGAAGGATAAGCACAAAAACTAGTCCTAAACTTATTTTCATTTGTCTCTTAAGTCGGATCATTATTGGTTGTTTGAATGGTTCTTATATTTTACCTAAAAATAAGGTAAAAAACAAACAATAAAAAAACAGAAGTGCACACCTTCTGCTTTTTTTATTTGAGAATTTACTTATTCTCTAGGTTTTTGTGGACGTGCTTCATTAACAGTAATAGGTCGTCCCTTGACATCCTGACCATCCATTTCAGAAATAGCTTTGTCGCCATCTTCATCGTTCTCGAAAGTAACGAATCCGAAGCCTTTTGATCTGCCGGAAAATTTGTCTTTGATGATCACAGCTTCTTCAACCGCACCAAACTGTGCGAAAGCTGTTTGTAGATCTTCTTCAGTTGCGTCCCAACTGATGTTTCCGACAAAGAGTTTTTTTGACATGAGTGTTTTAATGTGAAAGAAAATAAACTAGAACTTTTTCTGTCTTTTAGTGCCATCTATAAACCAAACTGTGCACATTTTATCTACGAAGCACCAAAAAGTTTCAAAAGTTCATGCCTGTATAATACACCAAAAGACTATTTTTGGGAAGACTATTTTGGCTTTTCACCTTCATAACTGTGATATTTACGCTTAAATTCCTCAACATCATCATATTCGGCAAAGTCTTGATGATGTTGAGGCGAATTAAAATCAAAACTTTTTTGGTGTTGTACGCCACACCAGTATTCTTCTGTTCTCCCTCCAATAGCCTTCCAGTACTGAAAAGCTCCATTAACATAACCACAATATGCACAAAATATTTTCTGCACAGGGGAGAGATATTCTAGCTTATGCCTGTCTACCTTGATATATTTTTTTCGCTCAATAGTCTCAAGGCCATACAAAGGAAAACAAACACGATGATAAACTTCTATCCAAAAATCAGCAATAACGACTGGGACTATGACAGAGAAGATAAAGGGCGCCGAAAGCCCGTGCCTAAATGCATGACCTTGATTATGTATATGTTTCATTTCTTTTTAGTCAATCTGGAAATTTTTCCTGTTTTTTCTTTAATCTTGAACTTGTATATGTTAACTGCCGCAATTTCTGAGTAATGTGGGGGCGGATTCAGGCCATGCTGTCTCGAAATAGCATCAAGACCTTTCTTCTTTTCTATCTCCTCTACTACCAAAATCACCTGTCCAAAACCAATAACCGTCCGATACTTGACCGTAGAATCGGTCTTTGATCTCTTTATCTTTTCTTCTCATTTTGTTTTGTTAGCAGAGACTTAGTATACGAAAAAATAACCAACTCAAGCTGGTTCAGTTTATCTGATTGGTGTTTTATTGGTCTATTCTTGATCCTCTTTTTCCAAATACCACTGACAATCAAAGCAGCTCTCAACCATATCAGCATTTGGACAAGCTTCTTTCACATGCATTAAATACCAACACTTGTTTCCCATACCAAGCTTGTAAACATTGCAAACTGCCTTAACCTTTTCTGGACAATCCATAAACTCCCAGCAATCTCTGGGTTTGTTCTTATTCTTCTTCATGTTTCCCTCGCTTCTAAAATTAAGTTACGTCTGGCGGAGAGGGAGGGATTCGAACCCTCGGTGCCATTGCTGGCACACAGACTTTCCAGGTCTGCCATTTAAGCCACTCGTGCACCTCTCCATATAATTGAGTATTCTAGCATTTAATTCTTGAGGATAAAAGTCTTTTTTGCAAGACTCTAAGTAGCTTAACGTATTTTGACATCAAGAATCTCAATCGAAACTAAAACATAAGTCTCATCCTCCACTTTGACCAACTTGAGAGCACTTTCGGTGATAAGATATGTTTTGCCATCTTTGCAAACATAAGGACAGTCACAATTTGTGACCCCCTCTTCAATGGCCTGCCTAATCTTCTCTGGACAAATGTTTTTATAGAAACTTGGATGAATCTCCGTGGCGCTAGTACCAATCAACTCTTCACGATTATAGCTCATTTCGGAAAGCATGGGATCACTAACTTCTAAAATTTCTCCATCTTTATTGTAAAGAAGTAGGAGCTCTTCGGAAGATGTGATATGTTCTTTTAGCTCTTGCAATGAATTGAAGCCCATAGTTTTTTATTACTGTTTATATTTTTAGTACACTACTAGTCGATCTTTCTTAAAAATATCTCTCAACGTCCCAAGTCTCTTTTCTGGCGGCCAGTGAGCAACTCTTTTTCCTCTCTTCAAACCAGCATATACTTGTGCCTCTGGCTTAAGAGATAAACTCTGGGCCAACTCCTCTAAAAATCCTCAACAGCTTTTTTCCCATACTGGCTCTCAAAATATTCTAATCTTTGCACGAAAGCATTGAGACGCCTATTATTTGCTTTTTTTCCAAAAACTCTGAAGATAGCGGCCTCTTTCTGCAAAGACAATTCGTCTTTCCTTCTTCTAAAATCATCCATTTTTTTGTCGTATGAATCTGGATCATCCTCTGGATCAGCTGAATCTCTCCACTCTTCTTTTTCACTGTCAAGTTCTGATAACTCATCTTCAAACTCTTCTTCTATTCTCTCTATTTGATCCTTTTCTTCTTCTGAAAGCTCTCCTCCGGTTTCATAGAATAGGTGATATGTATCACGATTAATTGGAGTTTCTTCCCAATCGATATAATCTTCTTCATCTCTAAAAACTCTTGTTTTACCAGAGACTTCTTTACTTTGTTTCTTCTCTTCTGGAACGAAATGTCTATTTTCTTCGTTCATAGTTTTTATAATTATTATTTTTGAATCCAATTGTTGGTCTTGATAATTGTCAATAATTCACTAAAACTTTATCTTCTCGGCCAAATCCCCCACCACAGGCAGTGGCTTCATCTCGCCCCGTGAAACATTAATCAAACCCAAAATCATACAAACCAAGGTAAAGATAATTGCCGCCGGATACACAAGCATCATCACCATCCACCCAATAAAGGGAATCCAAGCCACAAAAGCAACCGCAAATAGAATAACAAACAGACCAATGTAAAGCGTCATGCCCTGCTTGGCGTGAAACTGAGCAAATTTACTTTCTCTCTTGGCGAGAAGTGGAACTAAAAAGAGGAGGCCCACGTAACTTAGGTATGTCAGAGGCTGACTGTCTTCGAGATCCTTAGAATCAGCTTTTTTTATTTCTTCAGTCATTTACTTGATGTTAATTTATTTATTGCTTTTTCTTCTCTTAAGATTTTTCTCTTTCTTATCTATAGCAATTCTGGTCTTAATAACCGTATCTGGAGTGAGTGAAATACTATCTATGCCCTGTTCAACCAAGAATTCTGCAAACTCTGGTAAATCAGAAGGTCCCTGACCACAAATACCAATCTTTCTTTTTCTTTTCTTGGCTACCCTGATAACTTCGGCAATAGTTTTTTTGATGGCTTCATTTCTCTCATCAAAAACATGAGCCACCATGCTTGAATCACGATCAACGCCAAGAGTTAGCTGGGTTAGATCATTGCTCCCAATTGAGAAGCCATCAAAGATGTCGGCAAACTCATCGGCCAAGATCACATTTGACGGAATCTCGCACATGACATATATATCTAGGTCTTCAAACTTCTTGCGACCACCAATTTTACTTCTCTTCAGACCGTTTTTTTCCAAAATTTTGATTACCTTTTGACCTTCTTCTGGAGTGCGGCAAAAGGGAATCATGACTTTGAGATTATAGAGACCCATGTCATCGCGAACTTTTTTGATGGCCTGGCATTCAAGATCAAAAGCGTCTTTGTATTCTTGACTATAATACCTCGAAGCTCCACGCCAACCAAGCATAGGATTGCCTTCTTCTGGCTCATAATCTTTGCCGCCCACAAGAGAAGCATATTCATTACTCTTCAGGTCAACCGTTCTTAAAATCACATCTTTGGGATAGAAAGCAGCAGCAATACGAGCAATACCCTGCGCCAATTTGTCGACAAAAAATTCTTTCTTGTCTGGATAACCCATGGTAATTTCTTCAATCTTTTCTTTGGTCTCGGGGTCTTTGATTTTATCAAAATCAATCAGCGCCTTGGGGTGAACTTTGACAAAATTGAGGATAATCATTTCTTCCCGAGCTAGTCCAACACCTTCATTAGGAATAAAAGAAAAATCAAAAGCTTGTTGCGGGTCACCCACGTTCATCATAATTTCCGTTTGCGGATCGGGGATTTTCTTGAGATCTGTTTCTTTGATATCAAAAGGGACAGCGCCATTATATACTCGACCAACCTCTCCTTCAGCACAAGAAACTGTAATCATCATGCCATTCTTGATAATCTTGGTGGCATTACCAGTTCCGACAATACATGGAATACCAAATTCGCGAGAAACAATCGCAGCATGTGAAGTTCTGCCGCCACTATTGGTCACAATAGCCGAGGCAATTTTCATAATCGGCTCCCAATCTGGATCAGTGATCTCGGTAACCAGAACTTCGCCTTCTTTGAATTTTTCTATTTCGGTCACGTCACCAACAACTCTAGCTTTGCCTATCCCTATTTTGGAGCCAATGCTGTCTCCACTGAGTAAAGATTTCTCCTTTTTCTTGAGTTTGTATTCAATTAGTTTTTGCTTGTCAGTCTGAGTATGCACCGTTTCGGGACGAGCCTGAACTACATAAAGCTCGCCCGACCGACCATCTTTGGCCCACTCTATATCCATTGGCAACTTGTAATGTTCTTCAATTAGACAAGCCCATCTGGCCAGCACCAACACCTCGTGATCAGTCAGGACAAACCTCTGCTTGTCTTCTTCTGATACCGGTTCGTTTTTGGTTGATTCACTGCCCTCTAGACTATAGATTAGCTTGAGTCTCTTGCTACCAACAGTTTTTGAGAGAATAGGTTTGTAAGAAAATTTGTCATGATCTTTCTCTTTGTAGCCCTCTAACAAGGTCGGCTTAAAGACATAATATGAGTCTGGGTTAACAATACCCTGAACAATATTCTCGCCTAGGCCATAAATAGCATTAATAAGAACAGCATCCTTGAAGCCTGTTTCAGTATCAATAGAGAACATCACTCCACTTGATGCCAAATCACTTCTCACCATTTTCTGGACCGTTACCGACAACTCAACATCAAAGTGATTAAAGCCTTTGTCTTCACGATAAGAAATAGCCCGATTGGTAAAAAGAGAAGCCATGCACTTCTTGACTGATTCTAGAATAGAGTACTCCCCTTCAATATTGAGATAAGTTTCTTGTTGTCCGGCAAAAGAAGCGTCCGGCAAATCTTCGGCTGTGGCTGAAGAACGAACCGCTACATCAGTAGCTTTGCTTTTGTAACGACCGGAAAGTTTTTTGTAGGCAGTCACAATGTCATCTTCAAGCTCTTTTGGAAATTCTACTTTGAGAATTGTTTCTCGAATGCGATGCCCCCGCCTAGCCAAATCCTTGACATCGTGCGTGTTAAGTCCGGTGAGAATTTCTTCGATCTTGTTTCTGATTCCGGCCGCATCAATAAAATTTCGATACCCCTTGGCTGTGACTGCAAAACCATAGGGAATGTTAATCCCCTGACCAGAAAGTTTCTGGTACATCTCTCCCAGTGAAGCATTCTTCCCACCGACTAAAGCAACATCATGATTATTAATTTCGTCAAACCATAGAATTGTCTTTTCTTTTTTGGATACTCTTTTTGCCGACATGATTTGTGTAAACTTTAAATTGTTCTTTATTTTCTAACCTAAATAACTTGATGAACTTTTATCAAATTAACATTTCCGGTTCGACCGACAGGTTGACCACCAATGATAATGAGACGCTGGTTTTTTTTGACAAGCTTGTTGTTCTTGGCTTTCTGAACAGCTTTGTTAATCAACTCATCAACACTACGACAAGGGGCTAAAATCAATGGCACAACTCCCCAACTTAATGCCAACTGACGTTTAACCTTATCACTTTCAGCGGTAACAATAATTGGTAACTCAGGTCGATAGCGTGAAACAACCCTGGCTGTATATCCGGAAATGGTTGCAACCAAAATACCCTGAGCTCGAACATTTTTGGCTAGCCTCACTGAGACATTGCTGATGGCTATATCTATTGGCAAATCTTCTCTAGCTAAATTTTCTAGCACCAAATCATCATAAGGCGACTCTTCAGTGTCTTCAATGATTTGACGCATTGTTTTGACTGTATCAACGGGGTGCTTGCCAGCAGCAGTTTCATTGGACAACATGACTGCATCAGTATGATCAATAACAGCATTGGCTACGTCACTAACTTCTGCCCTGGTAGGCCGGGGATTCACGGTCATGGAATCTAGCATTTGAGTGGCGGTGATCACTGGCTTGGCCGCTTCTAGACATTGTTCAATAATTTGTTTTTGCAGCAAAGGCACATCTTGAAGTGGCGTCTCTATGCCCAAGTCTCCTCTGGCGACCATGACTCCGTCTGTCTCCTCCAGAATCTCATCAAAATTATCAATAGCTTGTCGTTTTTCTATTTTGGTAATTATTTTGGTCGGTGGCATATGATCGGCACCGTATTTTTTTGAAAATTTCTTGATCATTCGCCTCAGAACCTTGACGTCATCTGCGGTTTGTACAAAAGAAAGAGCGACATAATCAACTCCGTTTCTGATACCAAATTCAAGATCTCTAACATCTTTATCTGTCAGTGAAGCAATAACTTCTTTGGATTCAGGAATATTAATGCCTTTATGACTCAAAACTACCCCCCCATTTATCACCTTGACCTTAATAATTTTTTTTCTGACTTCAACAACTCTGACATCCATCAAACCATCAGCCAAGAGAATTTTCTGACCGGCGGCTACATATTTGTAAAGCTCCA
>JAHIRA010000036.1 GCA_018818905.1 Patescibacteria group bacterium
CTATCTCAGGTTTGATAATCTGGATCTCACCGTTAGTGGTGTGTCCAATTATTCTAACAAATCGACTCAAAGCCCACTCAAGAAATTCAAAAAAGATAGCGACAACAAACACAATATTCTCATGATTCACGGTTCTATGGCTATCCCAGACAAGCATGCCGTGGATGATTTTCCCTTTACTATGGCACAGATGGAAGTGGCTGAGGTAGACTATATCGCGCTGGGCCACTGGCATTCATATTTTGACGCTTCTAAGGGCAAAGTTATCACAGCCTATCCTGGGGCACCGGAAGCCATTGATTTTGATCAGAAAGGGGCCGGCCATGTTATTTATGGAGAGATCAACAAAGACAAGGTCAAGATTCAGAAAATTAAGGTCGGAGCCAGAAGCTTTGCCAAAATTGAAGTCGATCTAACAGCCAAGGAAGAAATCAATGACTTTCTTGAACAAGAAATTGTCAAACGCCAAGACCCAAATTTGGCTCTCGAAGTTGTTGTGAAGGGGT
Organism: Patescibacteria group bacterium; assembly: GCA_018818905.1. Classification (GTDB taxonomy): domain Bacteria; phylum Patescibacteriota; class JABMPQ01; order JABMPQ01; family JAHIRA01; genus JAHIRA01. The sequence continues at coordinate 507 of JAHIRA010000036.1, forward strand.
ATCTGGGTCCCCAAAGTATCATTAGAAAACAAGAACTACTCGACAATTTGTCAGAAGATTTTTATCTGCTTAAAATAATTGATAAAACCCATCTTGCTCTCGATAAAATCTCCTTAGAAGAGTTTCCTGAAGAATTGGTTGTTGGCCAATATGTTAGAGCTTTGCTAGAAAAAATAGAACAGGCTGACAAGAAAGAAGAAAAGGAGATTTATGAAAAGGCGCTACAAGTGGGAGTGGCGATGTTAGAAGGAAAACGATGAGAATAAAAAAAGTAAAATTAAAACGTTTTAAAAGATTTGAATCTCTTGATCTAAGTTTCTCTTCCGGTCTTAATATTATCAAGGGGCCCAATGAGCAAGGGAAGTCAACTTTGGTTGCTGCACTGGTGGCGGGACTTTTCTATGATCCCAAGAAGAATAACCAGGATATCAGAGACAATCAATCATGGGGAGAAGAGAAGCTGTATGAGATTCTGCTCGAATTTGAGGCCGAGAAAGAAAAATACGTTCTTCAGAAAGATTTTGAAGAAAAATTTTTGCTTCTCAAAAACAAAACAACCGGAGAAAGTTCTGATAATTTTTCTACCGTTTCCAAGACAATTGCCGACCTATCCGGTCTTTCTACTCCCAATCTTTTTCAAACAACAGCTTGTATTCGACAAGACAAGATTGCTGAACTATCTTCTGGCAAAAAAGAATTGGAAAAGGCCCTTCAAGACGTCGTCACTTCTGGCCAAGAAGGTGTTTTTGTCACTGATGTTCTAAGGAAAGTCCAGAAAGTGGTCAATGATATGAGAAAGGGAATAGATAGGCCGGCCATTAGCCCGGGACCAATTAGAAAGATACAGGATGAACTAGTTGTTAAGGAAGAAGAGCTTATGGGTCTGCGGGCCAAGGCAGAAGAAGTCAAAAAGCAAAGACAGAATTTATCTAAATATGAAACGCAGAAAAAAGAGATAGAGAAAGAAGGCAAGGTCAAAAGAAATCTTCTAGAGTCAAATAAAAAAATATTTGAAATAGAAGCTCAGCTGAAAGAAGCGAGCAAGAATTTGGATGAAGTAGAAAGTAAGACTTCAAGTCTGCAAAAAATAGAATCAGAACTTTCAGAGCTAGAAATAAAGCTTAAGTCTTTGGGAGAAATTGATAGTCAGAAAATAGAGCAGTTTGAAGAAGATTTCATGCGGCTCAAAGCCAAAGCCGAGGAAGTCAAAAAATCTCATCATCAGAAAAACGAAGATCAGAAGGAAATAGCGGCCAAAAATAAAAGGTATACTGTGGGTGCGATTCTAGTTTTTATGTTTATTGGGATGCTAGGCTTTGGCCTGCATCCGCTATTGCTACTTTCTTTTGTTGTCTCGATTATTATTGGTGTTGTGGCTTTGCTCAAAAGAAAGACAAACTCTGACAGAAAAGAAGAAGCAGAGACAAGCCCTTTGCAAGAAGTAAAAGAGCAAAGAGCCAAGCTTTTGCTAGATTTTGCTGTCAAAGATATTAGCGAGTTTAAAAAGAAAAAGAAGGCCTACTTTGGGTTTGAGAAAAAAATAGATGCCAAAGAGGCAGAGATGAAAGGATTGCTGTCCGGAAAAACAAAGCTAGAACTTGAGTCAGAGAAGAAAGAAGTAGCCAAGAGAGTGGCTGTTCTAGAGGCCAAAAAAGATGAACTGGGAGTGGCCAAAAAAGTTTCTCCAGAAAAAATGCAACGGTTAGAAGAAGAAATTTCTGAGCTTGAAAAAGGCTATATAGAGACC
>JAHIRA010000037.1 GCA_018818905.1 Patescibacteria group bacterium
AAACACTTAAATGGGAAATCTCCACTTGAGATTGCCGGTGATAGCACCTGCAAGATTAAAGACTGGATTAGATTTTCCTCAAAAAAGGGATGAAAAAAGCGCCCGTTTGTCGGACGCTCCCAAAGATAGTGATAAATCTTTAAAACAAAAACAATATGTCAAGAATTGAAGGGGCGCGAGGTCCGGCTGATTATGCCTCTTGGCAGAAGCCTGAAGTTTCCAGGAAAGGAAAACCCTCTAAGGGAGGTGAAGAGGAAGAAAGAGGGCAGCAGGATTATAGAAAGGCCAAAAGAGAGGGCCGGGTTTCTGATTTTCAGAAAAAAATGGACTCTACTGATAAAACCAGAAGAGCTCCCGAGCCATTAAGCAATGAAGAACTTGTCCGGATTAGACAGCAAGAAAAAAAGGGGTATCAAAAAAGAAGTAATCTAACAGAAGCTTCAGCGGCAAGGTATGGAGATGTCTCCGGTTTGGAGCAAAACCTAAGACAGCAAGTTGGGGCCAAAGAGGAGGAGGAGGAAGATGTGGGAGTTCAGTCGCCAGAAGAGCCGGAGACGGGGGTTGAAACAAATAAAGACGTTATTGATCAAGCTTTAAATATTCTAGATATTTTAGCGGCAGCCGGTTTTAAGGAAGCACCGCAACTAAAAGAGCAGCTACAAACAAATCCTTCTGGAGTGGGAAGAAGACTCAATTCTGTTGTTAAAACTGATTTGCCGAAATTTGATACGGTGAGGTCATTTGCCGAACAAAACCCAGATAAATTTCAAGAGATAGTTGACGGTCTAAAAAGTTTACAATAATAACAACATGAACAAAAAAGCGTTAATTGCGCTTATCATCACCGGTATTTTTGTCTTCATCGGTGTTGGTTTTTTGGCGTATTATTTTTTGGTTTTTAACAAAGTCAAAGACGCTACGGTTTCTGAAGTGGGAAAGACTATTGAAGAGGTGACCAAAGATATGGCCAGAAAAAATCAGCAAACAGAGGGTGGACAGTACAAAGTTTTGTATGGTAAGACAACCAACTCTATCACCAGCCAAGACATTGGTGGCCAAGCTTGTCAGCAGTTTACGATGATTGATTTTCTGGAAGGTGGATCAATAAATGGCGATGGGACCAATAATCTAACTCTCAAAAAAACCGGTTATCCTATGAGTTATCCATCAACCGATCTTGATTATAACTATTATTATCTGAGCACAGCCTCTTCTCCTTACAGTGGTACTCTTGGAGTCGAGGTTTTTGATTGGGATAAATCTGACCAAGAGATTCTTGAAGTCAATCCACAAAATGATTCTAGCGAGAAGTTGATTGAACCGGTGGGAGACAAATTCCCTGGAGCTCTCAAGATCTCGGCTGACAACAAATACCTGGTTTATGTCATGAGTAAGATTGGTGGCAATAAGTTTGCCGGTGGACGTTTCAATCCCAACCTGGAGGACTCAGATTTGATTGTTCGTGATTTGTCTTCCGGTGAAGAGAGAACTATTTTTGAGGGCAATTATAACCGGGCTTTGTTTTCTAGTTTTTCTGACTTCAGTGTTGACGGTGGCTACTTGTTTACTATCAAGCGCCAGGAAGGGAAATACGAATTTGTGCGAGTCAGCTTGGCTGACGGACAAGTACAAAGCTTTGACGAGGTTTTTCCAACCTTTGATTGGTCAAAAACCAGATTTGAGGATTTCTTTGGTGACAAATTCTTTGGTTATCCTTCTTATTTCTACATGTCTCCCGATGAGACTACAATGTTGGCTAGCAAAAATATAGGAGCCACTGCAGATAGCGCTTGTAGCCCGTCAGTCTCACATGAGCTCTGGGCTTTTGACATCAATCAGGATCAAATTAAAGAATACTCCAAAGCCGAGGGCATGATTGATGCGGTGTCTTGGAATCATGCTAGTCAGGCTTTTTCATATGCTGTGATAACCGGAGGCGGTTGCTACCCGGAATATCTGGACGCCTTTATTTTCACTCAAAATAAAAACGGTCAGAACAAACAAGAATTGTTGCGTGAAGATAAAAGCAAGATTGTAAATCTGGGTTATAGTCCCAATGATCTTGATATTACTTACGATGTTTATAGTATTGATATGACGGGGCGATTAAAAACAGTAAATGTGGGCTCAGGGGATGTGATGGAGATTATTAACACGTTGGAAACTGAGGGAAGCATTGATCAAGAGAAGCCGGTGACACTGCATTTCTTGGGGTATATAGAGACGGGTAAATAGTTTTCTGAAAAATAAAAATCCGTAGGGGCACGCCGTGGCGTGTCCCTACGGATTTTTTGTCACAATTATTTTAGTTGCCGACCCGAAAATGCACCACATCCCCATCTTGCATCTCATAATCCTTGCCTTCTACTCTCATCAGGCCATTCTCCTTGGCGCCACTTTCGCCCTGATACTTAATATAGTCTTCATAGGAAATAACTTCTGCTCTAATAAACTTGTCGGCAAAATCAGAATGAATCACTCCCGCTGCTTCTGGAGCTTTGGCGCTATTTCTAACTGTCCAAGCGCGACTTTCTTTGGGGCCGGAAGTTAAGAAAGTAATTAGATTTAAGAGTGAATAAGATTCTTTGACTAGTCGTTCTAAGCCCGGCTCCTCCAGATTGTATTCAGCCAGATAATCAGCCACTTCTTCGTCCGAGAAATCATTGAGGTCAGTTTCCATTTTGGCCGAGATTTTGACAGCAGGCTTGAAAGGGAAGTCAATTTCTTCTTTGAGTTGATCTTCTGAAACGTTCAGGACGTATAAAACCGGCTTGATGGTCAGAAAAATATATTCTTTGAGAAAGGCTTGTTCCTCGTCATCAAAAGTCACCTCGCGAAGCGGCACGCTCTTTTCTAGGTTTTCTACAATTTTGGCCAGCAGGTCTCGCTTGAGTCCCCACTCTTTGTCACCTGATCTGGCTTCTTTTTGCGCTTTTCTAAAAGTAGTTTCGGCCATCTTGAGATCGGCCAAAATCAGTTCTAGGTCAATGGTTTCAACATCTCTTGTGGGGTCAATGTCACCATCGACATGAGTGATATCTTTGTCCTCAAATATTCTGACGACATGAATAATGGCTTTAACTTCTCTGATATGGGACAAAAATTGATTGCCCAAGCCTTCACCTTTGTGGGCGCCTTTGACCAGCCCAGCAATATCATAAAATTCAATAGCGGTGGGGATGATTTTTTCCGGACTGTCAATTTTGGCTAGCTTGGCTAGTCTCTGGTCTGGAACTTCTACAATGCCGACATTGGGATCAATGGTGCAGAAGGGATAATTGGAGGCTTCGGCTTGTTTGTTTTTTAGTAGAGCGTTAAAAAGCGTTGATTTGCCAACGTTGGGGAGACCGACGATGCCGAGGGAAAATGACATAAGTTTGATATTATTGTATATAGTGATTTTAGGGGAGAATGTGGGAGAAGTCAAAGACAATGGCTGAATAACTGAAGCTGGCTCCGGGCTGTGCCTGGAGCCCAAATGCAAACTTCAATTAGTCGCATCAAAATTGTTGTTATGTATTGAAGCCTTTTTTATCAGGAAAGTATGTTGACTATCTAGCATATTGAGCTACACTGACAAGCTTATCGTTATCATAGTTCTTTTATTAGGAGGAAAAGGGATGGACACAACACTGATTCAGATTTCTATTTTGGGGATGTATGGTTTTGCCATGAACCCAAATATTTCTCGGTTTGAAGCGGAAGCGATTATCAAGCGGCTCCGGTCCGGCTCCAGGCTTGCCTTTATCGATCTAGCACCGACTGGGGAAATGATGCTTTTCTTGCGTTGTCTCTCTGAGGCTAGGATGGAGATTGTAGCATTTTTTGATCATCACTTGAACCCAAGCAATGCGACTGAGCTTTCCAATGTTCAGAAGATTCGTCGTAATTTGGGGTCGAGGGCGGTGATCAAAACCAGGCAAGAGGCCTTTTCCTGTGCGGGCTTGGTTCGTGAAGAAGAGTGGCAGAAGCTTGAGCTAGATGCGGTTTTCTTTCACGCGGACCCAGACGGGTATTTGGCCTTTCTGAAAGGTTGTGGCTTGAGCTACCCGAGACTTGAGTTGGATGCGGACATCTTTGAGGGGAGAACTGGAACACAATCTCCCTTTGCCAAGCTTCTGGGCGATGCGCAGAACAACTTGCCACCGTATTTTTCTCAGCATCCGGAGGGGCATCGACAGACGCTGAGAAGAATTTACCAAACCATGGCTGATTCTCTCCTTTCTGACGGGAAAATCAGACTTGATTCGTTTCGGGAAGAAGTGAATGAGGCAACCAGAAGGGCTGAAGAGTTGGGCATCAAGATTGCCCTAGAAGCGCAGATCATGCCCAGTAAGGTTGTTTATTGTGACTGTTTGGGCGAGATTGAGGCTGGAAGTATCATCAACTTCTCCGCTCTTCAGGCAGAGGTCAGAAGGCTTCATGGCGGTGTTCTGCTTTGCACGACAGGAAGCGGTCATCTGGGACAAATGGTCTTTTTGCAGCTGCCAAAGGGGTGGAGCGGCAAGAAAATCAATCTTGAGAACTTTCTGCCTCATGGTAACCGGCAGAAGGTCTCTCGCCGAGCCCAGATCAGAATTGGGGAATTTTCCGCCTTCTTACAGAAATGGCAGGAAGAATTTCCCGATGGCCCGTAATTAAAAGACCTCAAATGTTCCTTTCACCCACCCAAATTTTTTCCGGGTGGGTCTTTTTTGCTCAAAAATAAAAAAAGCTAGATTAGTTTTTGCTATTAATAAGCCAAAAAGTGGGGGAGAAGGGAAAAAGATGGTCCAAAAGGCTTGACAAATTAAATAAAATATGTTAGTATGCAGAGCAAGAAAATTGAAGAACGCATAGTTACACAACAGATAGAAAAACCTGCCAAAGATTTTCCAGGAAAACCCTTGACAAATCTGAAACACTATGTTATAATGCTTTCATCGAGAATATGAAAGGCACCCTACAACCTGATTCGGACATATGTGCTGACCATTTAGCGGGGCATACTCCTTATGGGGTATGTTCCTCTAAATGGTCAATAGATGTGAATATTAACGGAAGAGTATGAATTTGATAGAGGTGTTGATCGTAATTAGCTTAGTCGTGCTCCAGATCATGTTATTTAGGAGTAAAGTAGAATAGTCTAGAACCATTTACCTGGTAAGATTCTACGGTTATCAATTGGTTTCGTAACCGACCTGATGACTATAGAGATCTTCTCGGGTTAAGAGAAGAATTGTTCCTTACAACCTATTTGAGCTTTATTTCCTCTAAGAGATTAGTCATACGGATCGTTTTGGTGGTCAAAAGTGGCCGGTAAAACGGTCCGTATGAAAGTCAAAACCCGGTGTGAACATCCATAAAACGGGACACACCTTCGCTTGTAATTTTTCAAGCGTAAACGAGCCTAGAAGCGGGGCACTGTAGTGGAGATGAGAAAAATCATCTTCTTAGCACTCTTTGATGAGTGATACAAAATTCCATGTAAATGGGACGCTAATGAGGGTTTTGCGAAGATTTGTTTCTCTGGGAGGAGAAAACCGATGAAGAAAGCAACTCTGATTTTGATGGTGGCCGTGGTTGTTGGTTTGTTTGTTGTTTCTTTCTTGTTGCCGTATGAGCAGGTCAAGAATTGGAAGGAGTGGAGCGAACCGTTCCTGTACATGCTCCAATCGCCTTACACCTTTCTCGCCGTTGTGGTTGCGTTGGTGACTCTTGGTGCGCTGTGGCGACAGTTCATCGAGGCGCTCGGTGGTCAGTACTATCTCACTTGCATCTACAAACGCAAGGAAGATGGGGCTGAGTACGAGGTTCGGGATCTCTGGGAATCCTGTGAGCCTCTCCGGGTGTTGAAAGCGGGTCTCGCGAGTCAGCAAGGATTGTTCGTCGTTGGTGCAGCTACTGACTACAAGTTGGAGAAAACCTCCTTCTTCGAGTACAAGTTAGTTGTCAACGTGGACGATTTGACTCAGCGGGGCAAAGGCAGTGTTTTCCCGGACCTGCCGAAAAAAGACAAAGCCTGAGCAACAATAAAGCTCATAAAAGGCCACAACTCCTTTCATGGTTAACCTTTATTAGCCTTCCCGTGCAATGCATGGCAAGGACGAGGTAACTGTGAGACAGGAAGGAGTTGTTTCGCACATTTTGTTTGTATCTTGAAGTCACCTGTCGACTTCTCTCCTGTGCCAATCACGCAAGTGGTCGGTAGAGGAGATCTTGTCTCATAGTGAGGTAGGATTTGAAAGAATAAAACGGCTAAATAAGTCGTTTGCACATTATAAGTGGGAGTTGAAGATGGCAAAGCAGAATTCGGCTGATAAGGCCAAGAGGAAAGATGTTCGGCGGAAACGGAGAAAAAACTGTGCTCATAAGGACATTTGTCCGGATGGTAAAGATTGTGCGACTTGTCTAAAATTTAAACCACTCGAACAAAAGGGTGGTTGTTATATAGCCTGTTTTGGTTGAGACGTGGTAGAATTTGCATCTAAGACAGGCTCCAAAATTTAATAGATTAAGGGAAAAATGAGGTAGTTTCTGAATAATCTGAAACTACCTCGTTGTTCTCTTGGCAGAGAGTGACTTGGAACATTTACAATTAGCGTTGTCGTGAGCGATGGGGATGGACATATTGATGGATACATAAAATTAATGTCTCTTTGAAATGACCTCCCGATCGCTCACGATAACAATGATGGGATCCCGCCAAAGCCAAGGCGGGACGGGCATGCATTGCCGGAGAAATCGATTCTATTAATGAATCGTAGGATGCATGTTTGATATATCTCCACTACTTGCCAGAATTTGGCCCGACGTCGTGAAATCAGAAACGACAACGGCGATCGATTTAGATTTACAACTGACAAGTAGAAAACCTTGGTTTGAGCACCGAGGGAGATCCCAAATTTTTTTCTGACCCATTAATTCACGAAGTCAAAGTGAAGGGTCGGTCCCGTAAGGCTAGCGGGGAAGCACACGGGAGTGTGTTATGTCCGAAGTTAAATTGGTTCTCAGTAACGATCCCGCCCAAATCCGTCAACTCGTGTCCAAAGGCTACTGCCCAGTCGAGTGTTCCATTGATGGCGCATCGATTGTTGATGCTCTCTTGATGGATCACCACGGGGAATACTCTCATCTTGAGAGTGTGGCTGTTAGGGCTTACCGGGACCATTATGGTGCCCGGGCGGAGAATCCCCGTTTTGTGGGGACAGGGGTGGCTGATGCGGACATGACGTTCGCAGTCGCAGCGTTGGCGGGTCTTATCCCGCATCCGAACCGCAAGGTTGCGGATAAACTGCCGCCCCCAGTGAAGGTCTCGATGACCAAGGATCTCAGCGATCTGGCTGAGACGATTGGTCGGGTGGATGTGTCTCCAATCGGATTGGACATTCCGTCCATGTCTGGAGGAGATATTCTGATGACCTGGAACGCGATGACCTCGAATGGTCGGACTGATCTCGGTTTTGCGGCCGGGGTACAGCTTTGGGCGAACCTCACTGAGGGGAACCCGCGACAACTGGCGCCCTACTTCTCGGCCGCCAAGGTCGCAGAGGGAGAGCGTCGCCAGGCCTCACTGGAGGACCTGGAACGCTGTGGTGTTGAGGTTGAGGGAGTTCTGCTCCTCCAGGGAAGCCGCACCTTCGGGTTTCCCGAGTGGTACGGGCGCGACGAGGCCGCTTCGGCCGAGACGGTTGAGGGGTGGGAGCACTCTGTGGTGTTGGCTCACCTGGAGAAAGGGGAGAACGTTACCATTGGCTGTCCAAACGACACTGTCGCAGAGATACTGTTTGGCGAGGGTGGCCTGAAGAACGTCTTCCCGCATCTCGAACCAGCTGGATGGGGTGGTCGTGAAAGCGTTGGGGGGAGTCCACGCGGGGAAAAATTAACCCCGGAAGAGGCGGAGGCGGCAGTCCGAAAGGTTGCCAGCCTGATTAAAAGCGACAAACAATAAATGTCGCAGCCTGTCCCAAATCACATTGAACTATTTCTTTTGCCTCCACAAAGTTGGACGCATGAATAAGAAAAAAGCAAATGTGAGGAAGGGTAGGCACCAGACGCCTGAATCGGAACCAAAAAAGAATTCTCACACTTACATTCTGTAAGTGTTTGTCAGGAGAGAATTCTCAACAAGAATTGTACCTTTTGTACATTTCTACTCGAAGCGTTCCTGACCGCTTCATTCCTCACGAGTTTCAAAATAATATATTACAAATTGTTGGAACTCGTAAGAAATTACAAAACCCTCCGTATGGAGGGTTTTGTAATAGAGAGATTTTCTTACTAACGCTTTTCTGGCTCCAGGCCAAGCCTGGAGCTATAGTGCAAACTTTTATTTCATATCAAAATTTGATCATTGATTTCTAATATTGATCTTGGAATCAATGATTTTAGAAAGCTTTACTCTGTAGAAAATGGTTGAGAGTTTAACGGCTTGCATTTGGGCTCCAGGTATAACCTGGAGCCAGCAAAGCCAGCCTGGAGCCAGCGAAGCAAAAAATTAATAGGGCTAGCTTTCTTCCACTGTTTCAGGACTCCTAGATAAAACATAACGATTTTGCTTCCATTGACCAAAACGAATGTCGATATTTTTCTGGCCAAGTTGATAGGCAAGACTAGCTACCATATCTATAGGAGCCTGGACATAAATTTCAAACTTACTATCCGGTTCACGGCTGTTGATATTGAGAACAGCTTCAACTAATTGGCCAACAATGTAACTTTGTTCACTGGGATTAGTAACAAAACCATTTCTTTTGAAAGAGGCATCTATGCTTTCTTTATCATCAAACCGATCTTTGGCTAGTAGCTCTTGGAGGTTTTGTCTCAGATTACTATGACGTCCAACCTCCAAAGTCAAAATTTTCCTTCTGTTTTCTATGTCGGGCGGGTCTTGTATTTCTATTGAGACATTTGGATAAGGTTTATCTAGGGCAAATTCTTTGAAGTCTTCTCTGTGACCAATAAGTTCCATCAGTTTATCTTTTTCTTTACTAAACTCCTTTAGTTTTTGACCCTTAAGGAGAGATTCTCTTTCGTTTAGAAGGATAGAGATATAACGCACCTCGGCAGTTGATAGTTTGTTGGCAATAAAAGCAGATATTTCATCGCTAATGGCAGGGTCTATTAGTAGTCGGCTATAAACTGGATTTTCCCTTTCTCTTCTAAAAAAGTTGGGGTTGGTTCTGGTAGCAAAGGCGGTTACTTTTTCTAGTAGATGACCATAAATGTGATCTGCTGAGAAAGATTCTCTAATGGGCTTGCTAAGGAGGATTTGCTGTAAACTTTCAAGATATACTTCTGGGTTTGATATAGTTCTCATTTCTTGAGATGTTAGGGCATAGGTGTCAACATAGTGTGAGGCTGAAGATCCATTCATGAAGCGAAAAGTTGCTTTGTCTTCGGGAGAAGTAGCCCAATTGGGATATGATGCTGCTGGGAGATCAAAGTAGTGGCTTTCCTCGGGGCAATAAATCATTTTGGCAAAGGCGGGATTGTTTGTTAGTGCGGTAAAGAGTTTGTCTTGAAAAGAAGGCTTGCTAAGTATGTCAAAAGCTTCTTTTTGGGGGAGGTTCATAGCCACCTTGAGGGCCTTTTCCACCTGATTGGAAGCAAAGTAGTTTTCAACTAATTCTTGTTCTGTTAGAATTTTTTGCTGCTCAAAATCAATCTGTGATTCTCTAACTGTTTTCAGTTTTTCTCCATAAGCCCCCGATTCATACAACTCTGGCGATAACGAAGAACTTTCTACGTCCACAAATTGCAAGGCTCTTTCTGGAATCCCATACTCTCCTGTTCCAGGCACATACACAACACGAGCTCCCTTGAGGCCAATTTGTTTCTCGCCATCTTTTTCAAATTCAAAATTTTTGGCAAACTCCAGTAATTCTTCTTCGGTGTGGTGCTCTTCTTCCAGATATTCAAAAAGGAGATTGTAGATTTCTTGAGGGGGTATAGTAGTGCCTTGTCTTCTGGGTGTGCCAATGAATTTGTTGGTGTGGCCACCAAATTCTTCGGTGCCGCTTTCCAATTTTAGGTCACCTTTCAGAACTTGTTGTAGATTCAAAAACATAGCAATGGGGGCTAGGTCAATCTGACCTTCTAGAGATTTGTGTAAGGCAATTTTGACCTGATGATGACCTTCTTTGGGGCTTTTGCCAATAAGAACAGTTACGTCAGAAAGACGACGACCCGTATCATCAGTCATTTGGTTGATTTTTCCAAACACTCCCTTGGCTTCAACTTTTTGTCCATCAAACAAGGCGATTCGAGTTCCAGAAGGCGTTTCTTTACTAGCAAGTAATTCAAGTCCTTGGAGTTCTTCTTTCCTTTTTTCAGCTTCAGCCTGCATGGTGGCAAAATACTCAGCAAATCTATCTTTTGTGTTATCAAACAGCTTCTGAGATTCTTGACTTGTAGTAGCAGGCTTATCAAGCGGGATGTTATCGGTAAATTCTAATCCAGAATCTTTAACATAAGAAAAAACATCGTAGACTTCATTTAGTAGAGTCTGTAAATCTTCTGGTGGCATTTTGCCTTTGGTTGGAGTGTATTTCTTGATGATTTGGTCTGCCAGCTGATTGAAGCTGCGGCCCTCTTTTTTCTTTTTCTTTTTGAAGCTTCTAGTTTCTTCACTCTGCTGGATCATCAGGGCCAGATTCTGATATTCTGGCTTGGAACCAGCTAGGGCAAAAAGCTGAGCCGCAGCGGTAAAACGTTGTTCTCCGGTATGAGTGATGTTACCCAGGCTAGCGTTGTATTGTTCTGGGGTAGCTTTGCTTGTTTTGAGAATATTTATTTTTTCATCAATCGCAGTCGTGTCCAAACCAAATCCACGCATCTGTTTTTTTAGAGCGTGGAGCTCCTTGATGCTTGGAATCTTTTCTCCTTGAACTTCAACTGTCAGAACATCGGGTGAACTAATATCATCTTCTTTAGTTCTTTGTTTTACTTCAACCGGAGTTTCTGCAGCTACAAAGCCACTGTTACGAGCTATGCAATAACTAGCTAGAGTGTCCATATCCAAATGGCCCAGAACGACTTTTTGGAACTGTTCACCTTCTTTTTTGGCAAAGTTGTCTGGTGACAATTCAATTCCTTGTAGTTCAAGTGGCAGCTTTTGGTTTTCTTTGCTGACTTCTTTCTCAAATTGGGCTCCTCGAGATGTTTCTGACATGTGTGTGGGTTTAGTTACTATTCCATTATAGCATTTTAGACAAAGTTACAAATAGTCTTTTAAGGATAAAATATAAATGATAAGCTGAGGTGCTGATTCTTATTCTTTTTACTCTATGTCTGGAGGGACTAAAATGCGCATTACCCTGATTGTCACTCAAGTATCAGGCGAAGTATGCCAGATCTCCTTTATTAATAAAGGAGAAAGCGAGAGGCTTAAAAAGCTTGTTAAAGTTCATCTTGAACGAGAGTTTAGGGTTGAGACAGAGGAAGAAGTGGAGCGGGCTCTTACTTTGATGCAGCAGGAGGCCGCAGATATGGGGTTTGAGGCCAAGATGCCACCAAGGTTGAATAAGGGCAAAGGACCTCGTTTTGATTGGGATCTTCCTGAACAGGATTGCTTTGGTTGATTTTTGACTGTGCTTTGGCCTCCCATATCGTGAGATCTGGGAGGCTTTTTATTTTCCCTTTTCCCCTTGCCAAATCCAAACCTACGTGATAATCTCTAACCACCATAGAAATATGGGTTTGCCCTGAACTTTATGTCACAGGGCTTATTTTACCTCTTGTAAAATAATCCACAAACCAATGAAATACGAACAAATTTACATCCTCACGCCCAAATACACCGAGGATGAGGCCAAAGAGGCCATCAAGAAATTAAACGACAAGATTACCAAAAAAGGCGCGGCTATTGAACGCGAAGATTTTTGGGGCAAAAAAAAGTTAGCCTACCCAATCCAGAAACTGGATCATGGGTATTATATGCTGATTGTTTTTGAAGCTGAGGCGACTGTTCCAGCTGACATCGAGAAAATGATGCAGATTGAGAAAGAAGTTCTGAGAAGTCTCGTTGTCAAATACGAAGAGGCCGAAATTCACGGTGCACCGGGAGAAAAGAAAGCCAAAGAAGAAGAGGCCAAGAAAGTTGCCGAAGCAGAAGAAAAGACAGTAGAAGAGGGCCAAGAAGAGGTTAAATCAGAAGTTGAAGATAAAGAAGAGACTCCTAAAGAGACCAAAGTCGAGGAAGCTCCAGAAGAGAAAACAGAAGACAAAACGGAAGAAGCTGAAAAAGAAGAAAAGAAAGAGGACGAAGAAGAAGATAAGCCGGCTGACAAAGACGACAAAGTAGAAAAGTCTAAGGATAAAGATGGTGAAGATGTTGATGTTGATGATCTGGAGAAAAGACTTGATGACATTCTAAAGAAAATATAACGAGCGGAGGAGGATCTAAAAATTAATCCTGTTGGGACAATACAGGGCAAAGGAAAAATTATGGATCTAAACAAAGCCATGATTATCGGGAGACTAACCAGAGATCCCGAAGTGAGAACTACTACCTCTGGTCAATCAGTTGCCTCTTTTGGAGTGGCAACCAGCTTCTCTTGGACTGACCAACAAGGTCAGAAACAAGAAAGAGTTGAGTATCACAATGTCGTTGCCTGGCGCAAGCTAGCCGAAATTTGTGGTCAGTATCTACACAAAGGCAAGCAAGTTTACATTGAAGGCCGTCTTCAGACCCAAGATTGGGAAGGCCAAGATGGAGTCAAACGTTACAAGACCGAAGTTATTGCCGACAATATGATTATGCTTGGTAGTGCCCAAGATGGTCAGCGAGGTCCGGGTGGTGATCAAAGTCCTCCTTTACCAAATGAGGCTCCACCTCAACCGGCGGCTCCGGCTTCCGTTCCATCGGTAGCTCCACAAGCCCCAGCTTCTACTCCGGCTGCTCCAAGTTCCAATGAGCCACCAGTTATTGAAGTTGACGCCCCTGTCGGTGCCCCTGCCAAGAAGAAGGAAGGCGGCGACGACGAAGTTAGTATTGAGGATATTCCATTTTAATAAGTTGAATTATGAACAACAACAACTATAGTCTTCAAAAGAGAAAATGCTACTTCTGCTCTGAGAACATTCAGCGCATTAGCTACAAGGACATCAACCTCTTGAAAAGATTTGTTTCTTCCTACGGGAAAATTACTCCCAAAAGAAGAAACGGTAGTTGCTCCAAGCATCAAAGGATGCTGGCTAGCGCTATCAAAAGAGCTAGATATCTAGCTTTCATGCCCTACGTGGCAGATTAAGAATTTTTATACAGGCACCTCTCGCGGGGTGCCTGTATAGTTTGAAGTAATAAAAATATATGACCAAAATAAACACGCAAATTTTTCGCGAGTACGATATTAGAGGTCTGGCCGAAGAAGACCTTAATCCCGAGGTTGTGAGATTGATTGGCAAGTCTTTTGCTTCTTATCTCAACAAAGAAGGCCTTCTAGATAAAGGTGTTGTTGTCGGCAGAGACAATCGTCTCACGTCAGAAGCCTATTCCGAAGCTCTTATAGAGGCTCTGGTGAAAAGTGGCGTCAAAGTTTTTGATATTGGTTTGGTGGTGAGTCCTATTTATTATTACGCCGCTATGAAACTGGGGGCCAACGGGATGATGATTACGGCCTCACACAATCCCAAAGAATATAATGGTTTCAAAGTTAACACCGTTAATGGTTCAGTCGCGGGAGCAGAACTTCAGAAGTTACTGCCTCTTATTGAAGCCGAAGATTTTGTTATGGGCGAGGGTGAAGTTGAAGAAGTCGATATACTGACCGATTACTACGCCATGCTCAAAGAAAAGATTACTCTAGATAGACCTCTTAAGGTTGTTATTGATTGTGGCAATGGCACTGCCTCCCTTTTTGCCGAACAAGTGCTCAAGAGCTGGGGTTGTGAAGTGGTTCCGCTTTTTTGTGAATCTGATGGTAACTTTCCTAACCATATTGCTGATCCGGTCAAGCTGGAAAACGCCACAGATATGATTGCCAAAGTGGCTGAGACAGGCGCTGATTTAGGCATTGGTTTTGATGGTGATGGTGATAGACTGGGTGTCGTTGACGAAAAGGGCCACATGATTTTTGGCGACATGATGATGATTTTATTCTACAGAGAAATTCTCAAAAAGAATCCAGGTATGACTTGTCTCGTCGAGGTTAAATGTTCCGAGGCTCTCTACGAAGAATGTGACAAATTGGGCGGCAAACCGGCTTTCTCCAAAACCGGCCATTCACTGATCAAGGCCAGAATGAAAGAAGAAGGCTCCAAGTTTGCCGGTGAGATGTCTGGTCATATGTTTTTTGCCGATGAATTCTTTGGTTTTGATGATGCTTTTTATGCGGCCGGTAGATTACTTAGAATTGTAGCTGCTCAAGACAAACCTTTGTCAGAACTTTTTGCCGATGTGCCAAAATATGTTTCCACTCCAGAAGTTAGAGTCGAAACCACCGACGGAGACAAGTTTAAGATTGTTGAGCAGGTAGTGGCTGATTTCAAGAAAGACTATGAAGTTGAAGATATTGATGGCGCAAGAATTATTTTCCCTTCTGGGGGTTGGGGCTTGGTTCGTTCGTCAAACACCCAGCCGGTTCTTGTTGTTAGAGCCGAAGCCAAAAATGAAGATGATTTGGCCAAAATAAAAAAGACGCTCGAAGAAAAATTATTGACTTTTGACTCTATTAAAAATATTGATTGGAGTGGTAAAGAAGGTTAATATGTCTTTCAAAAAACAATTTAAGACAGCTAGAGAAGCAGCCATTCTAGCTTCAAAAATTCAACTGGAAAGTTTTGGGCGCAAACATGATTTAACGCCCAAGGAAGGGCGTGATTTTGCGACTGAAGTTGATTTTGCTTCCGAGGAAGTCATTATTAATGCTATAAAGAGAAATTTTCCTGCAGATAACATTCTATCAGAAGAAAAGGGGACAATTGATGGGCAATCCCGGTATATGTGGGTGGTTGATCCTTTAGATGGGACAGTCAACTATTCTCTGGGCTTTGCTTACTTTTGTGTCATTATAGCCCTTTATGATCTGAAAAAGGACGAGACCTTGATGTCGATTGTTTATAATCCAATCACCAAAGATTTGTACTATGCCGAGAAAGGTTGTGGAGCTTATCTGAACAATCAGGAGATATCGGTTAGCAGTAGAACAAAATTGGAAGATAGTTGCTTGGCTTTGGGCGCTCTCAAGATCTCCAAAAAAGATGTTCCAGGGAAGTTTTCAAATCAACATCATCTTATTACTTCAGAAGAGTTCTTGAGAAAAAGAGTGGTGGGTTCAGCTGGTCTCGATACAGCCAATGTAGCCAAAGGAGCTTTTGATGCCTATGTGAGTATGGGAGGTGGGGCATGGGATTATTTGGGTCCAGGTCTTTTGGTAGATGAGGCAGGCGGTCAGGTGGTTGACGAAAATGGTCAGGCCTTAACTTTGCAGAGCCACGGGATTGTGGCTTGTGGAAGTGGTATTTTTGATCAAGTTATAAACTTACTAGAACAAAATGACTAAGCCTTTGGTTTTGATCATTATGGATGGTTGGGGAGTGGGTAAGGACTGGGAGCACAATCCTATTTTTTTGGCCGAAACTCCTAATATTGATCGTTTATTAAAAGACTATCCCAATACCGAAATTGGAGCGGCAGGGACTAAGATCGGCTTGACCATGGGTCATCAGGGTTCTTCAGAAATTGGACATCTGATCATGGGAGCCGGGCGCAATGTCTTGCTACCACAAACCATAGTCACCAAAGCTATGGAAACAGGCGAACTTTTTAATAACGATGCCTATAAGAAAGTTTTTGCTGTCGCCAAAAAGAATAAAAGCAAAATCCACCTAATGGGGCTTCTGTCTGATAAGGGCGTCCACGCTTATGATACCTTCTGTCATTCTCTAATTGAGATGGCCCAAAAAGAAGGTCTGGAAGATCAAATTTATTTACATATTTTTTCCGATGGTCGTGATGTGGCACCCAAATCGGTTGAGAAATTTATCGAGAGACTCAGAGAGAAGAAGGTGAAGCTTGGCATCAAAAGATCCTTGGTTGCCTCCCTAATGGGTCGTTACTATGCCATGGATAGAGATCATAGGTGGGAAAGAACCGAGCGGGCTTTTAAAACCTTGGTGCATGGTCGGGGTGACTTCACTGCCGAGTCTGTTGATGAAGCTGTTGCCAAAGCTTATGATCGGGAAGAAACAGATGAGTTTATTACGCCTACCGTCATTCTAAATGACAACGGTGACCCGAGAGCCATGATAGAAAATGGTGACGCTGTGATACATTTTAATTATCGAGTCGACAGAGCCATTCAACTATCAGAAGCTTTTCTGGAAGAAGATTTTGAAGGTTTTCCTAGAGAGGCCGGTTTACCGCAGGTTGCTTATGCCGCAACCACTGAATATTATGAAGGCATGAAAGCAGCGATAGCTTTTAGAAGACCGGAAGTAAAAAATACTTTGGGAGAAGTCCTTAGTAAGAATGGGCTCAATCAGTTTAGGATTTCTGAAACTGAGAAATGGGTTTATCTCACCAAAATTTTCAATGGAATCAAAGAAGTTGAATTTAAAGGCGAAGAGAGAGTTTTGTTACCGTCGGACAAAGTTGCCACCTATGATTTGGCTCCCAAAATGAAGGCTCGCAAAATTTCTGGTTTGGTTGTCAAAAAAATAAAAGAAGACGCCCCAGATACGGTTTTTATCAACTTCGCAAATCCAGACATGCTGGGTCACACCGGGGTTAAAGAGGCGGTGATTGAAGGTATTGAAACAGTCGATACTGCAGTTGGAGAAGTCATTGAAGCAACGTTAGAAAAAGATGGCACCATTATTGTGACCGCAGATCATGGAGACGCCGAAATATGTTTTGACGAAGAATGTGGCCAAGCACACACTTCTCATACAGAAGCGGACGTGCCGTTTATACTTGTTTCAAATAATCAAAAGCTACAACAGGCCAAGCTTCGACCAGATGGTATTCTGGCTGATATTGCGCCAACTATCTTGAGTCTTCTGGGTTTCAAAATCCCGCCTGAGATGACAGGTAAGAACATTATTAAGTCAGTATGAACCTAGAAAAAATAGAATCGGTTGCAACAGAGATTCCAATAGACATCCTTAGTTATATCACAGAATGAAAAACAAAATATCACATATTATTTTTGACATGGACGGGGTACTGATTCATAGTGGACCCGTTTGGAGAGAGGCAATGATAGTTTTTTCAAGACAGATTGGCGTTGATTTTGACCGCAAGTTTAATAGAGGGCTGGTTGGCTTGTCTGAGGAAGATGCTTCCAAAGCTATCAAAGAGCAGTATTTACTTTCGATGCCAGTTGAAGAAATTGCCGAAAGACGACTTGAGGTTGTGAGAAACCTTTATCCCAGTCAGGTGAAAATGTTTCCGGGGGCCAAGGACTTACTATCAAAATTGGAACAAGCAGGATATCATACCGCTCTTGCCACCAGCTCACCGCGCGACATTACAGATTATGCTCTAGCTATGTTTGATCTCAGGCCTTATTTTGACGTTGTTCTAACCTCAGCTGATGTCAAGAAAGCCAAGCCTCATCCGGAAATTTACACCAAGGCCAAATCTCGCCTGGGGGCAAACCATGAGCGATGCTTAGTGATTGAAGATTCAGTTATGGGGCTTGAAGCGGCCACTAAAGCAGGCTTAGAAACTATCGCCATTGAACACGGTGGCATGTTTAGTCGCCAGGAGCTAGAAAAGCAGCAACCCCTCAAAGTATACAAGTCTATTAGAAGTGTGCGCATTAACAGAATAAATAAACTATGATCAAGGGTGTGATATTTGACATGGATGGAGTTGTCATTAATAGCTTGCCCTCATATTTTAAGGCTTGGAAGATTTTGCTTGGGAAATATGAATTTCAGTTAACTTGGGAATTTTTTGTTGAAGAATTTAATGGTCGCTCGGCAGTAGAAATATTGGAGCTTCTTAATGAAAGATACGATCTTGATATCAAAGACGTTGAGGCAGCGAGTTCGGAGCAATGCAAGATTGCCTGGCCAATTATCAAAAAAGAGGCTCAACTGATGCCAGGCTTTGAAAGAGTTTTTCGAGATTTCAAAGATAGGAATTTTGAGATTGCTTTGGCTACTTCCAGTGTCCGCAGATTTGTGGAAGATGTTTTGGCCAATCTTTTTCCAATTGAGGAGTTTGATAGTGTTTTGACAGCCAGTGATGTCACTTATGCCAAACCTCACCCCGAAATTTATCAAAAATCAATAGCCGCTCTTGATCTTGATCCAGCCGAGTGTCTCGTAGTTGAAGATGCTTGGACCGGGGTAGAAGCGGCCAGAAAAGCCGGCGCTCTTGTTGTGGGAATATGTTCGGTTCAGGATCAAGAGGAGTTGCGTCAGGCCAATATTTGGGTCCCGTCTATGGCGGTAGTTGATGTCGAAAAGATAATTGACGAGGCTACTAATCTTCTTGAGTCATCAAGCAGTTAGATGGTAGAATGAGAATACTAATATAATCAACACTATGAAAAGAATATTTTCCGGCATTCGTCCTTC
>JAHIRA010000001.1 GCA_018818905.1 Patescibacteria group bacterium
CGAAAAGAAAGCAATTAGTAAATGGGCTTTTGGTGAAAGCGATGTAGATGATAGCACTGAATCCGGGATTTTCGATTAAATAAAAATATGAGTGAAACAAGAAAGCCAATTCCAGAAGAAGAAAAAAAGGTATGAGCAAATAAAAAATCCTCTCTATGTTAACCGGGAGTAGAGAGGATTGGAGCGAGAAGGTACAAAAAAACATGATGATCAGACAGTCCTAGTTTGGTCTAAAACTGTCGCCAATTGTCTTGTCACGGGCTTTTTGCAACTTGTGGCCCAATCTTCTTTGACAATGAGGACAATGTGGCTTTTGAGAGGTAGTTTTGAAATTGTTCACTCTACCGCAATTAACGCATTTGATGGCCAATGTGGTTTCAGGAGCAGGAGTTGGTGCTCTGGTTCTTTCTGGGGAGTGCTTCAGTTTTTTCTTTTTTCGTCTGGCAGAGGTTACTTGAAGCTTTAGCCCTCGATGGCATTCTCTGCATTGGCAGAATTCTGGTTTTTTGTTTTCGAATTCTTCTAGCGAATGGTCTGCTTTACAGCCCGGACAGGTGACTGTTGACATAATTTCCTCCAAATTTTGCGGGGTGCGGTTTTTGAAAACGCATCCATTAAAACAAGAAAAGGCATAAATGTCAACTGTATTTTTGTGTTATACTCAGTTCTATAGGAAATTGGTGACTAGCTGATGCTAGAAAAACCATCTAACAAAACATAAGAAAAAGATTAAATCTTTACGCCTTTTCCCCTTTCAGTTAGAATAAAAACATCATTTCTTGCTTAACCAATTTTCATGTCAGACAAACATTTCAAAGACGTTGATCCCAAGAAAAATTTTCCAAAGATGGAAGATGAAATTTTAGCCTTCTGGGATGAACAAGATATTTTTCAAAAATCACTCGAGAAAAACAAAGACAATGACGCCTTTGTTTTTTATGAAGGTCCACCTACAGCCAACGGCAAACCAGGCATTCATCATGTCTTGGCCAGAGCCTTCAAGGATATCATCCCACGCTTCAAGACCATGCAGGGCTATCAAGTGCCCAGAAAGGCTGGATGGGATACTCATGGCTTGCCGGTGGAGCTGGAAGTTGAGAAGCGGCTCAAGATTTCTGGTAAACCCGATATTGAAAAATATGGTGTCAAAGAATTTAACACTCAGTGCAAAGAAAGCGTTTGGGAATACAAAACTGATTGGGAAAAGCTCACCAAGCGCATGGCTTATTGGCTTGATCTAGAGCATCCTTATGTTACTTATGACAATTCTTATATCGAAAGCTTGTGGTGGATTATGAAACAAGTTTTTGACAAAGGCTTGTTGTATCAAGGTCACAAAGTCGTTCCTCATTGTCCAAGATGTGGCACGGCGCTGTCTTCTCACGAAGTTGCTCAAGGCTACAAAGACGTGACCGAGCCTTCTGTTTATATCAAGTTCAAGCTCAAGAACGAAGACAATACTTATGTCTTGTCTTGGACCACCACCCCCTGGACTCTCCCCGGAAATGTTGCTCTCGCTGTCGGCGCAGATATTGACTATGTCAAAATAAAAGTCGGTGATGAGAATTATATTCTGGCCAAACCTCGTTTAGAAATTATTGAGGATGATTACGAAATTATTGAAGAAATGAAAGGTCAAGATCTAGAAGGACTTGAGTATGAACCCCTCTTTGATTCTTTAGACGACACCGAAGAGAAATCTCACTATGTTACTACAGCTGATTTTGTTACCACCAAAGATGGAGCGGGCGTTGTTCACACAGCGGTCATGTATGGTGAGGATGATTATCAACTAGGTCAAGAAAAGAAGTTGCCCCACGTTCACACTGTTGATGAAAATGGAAAATACAATGAACGAGTCAAAGAGTTTGAGGGAGTTTTTGTCAAAGACGCAGAAAAGGGTATTGGGGAATACTTAAAAGAGAAAGGATTACTTTTAAAGAAAGAGAATTACACTCATAGTTATCCCTTTTGTTGGCGCTGTGATACGCCACTTCTTTATTACGCCAAATCGTCTTGGTTTATTCAAATGAGCAAACTCAAAGAGCAGCTCAAAAACAATAACAAAGAAATTAATTGGGTTCCAGAACATATTAAGAGTGGTCGTTTTGGTATGTGGCTTGAGGGGGCTAAGGATTGGGCTATCTCCAGAGAAAGGTATTGGGGAACTCCACTTCCGGTTTGGAAATGTGATGTCTGCGAAAAAATTGAATGTGTTGGCTCAAGGGCGGAGCTGAAAGAAAAAGCCGTCGGAGAAGTTGATGTCGACAACCTAGATATGCACCGACCTTACGTTGATGATATCAAGCTCAAGTGTGAATGTGGTGAAGAGATGACTCGAGATGTCTCGGTTCTTGACGCCTGGTTTGATTCCGGTTCCATGCCCTTTGCTCAACATCATTATCCGTTTGAAAACAAGGAGCTTGTAGATTCTGGGAAGCAATACCCAGCCGACTATATCTCAGAAGCTATCGATCAAACTCGTGGCTGGTTCTATACCTTACTGGCGGTTTCAACTCTCTTAGACAAAGGAACTAGCTACAAGAATGTCATTTGTCTTGGCCATATCAATGACAAGCACGGCAAAAAAATGAGCAAGTCCAAGGGAAATGTTATTGATCCTTGGGAAGTTTTTGACAAGTTTGGCGTCGATGCTTGTCGCTGGTATCTCTATACCATCAACGCTCCCGGTGAGCCCAAAAGATTTGATTTGCGTGGTGTTGATGAGGTTGTCAAAAATGTTCTTCTCAAACTTTGGAATACCTATTATTTCTTCGTCACCTACGCCAATATCGATGGCTTTGAACCCAACTACGAAATAAATGAACGAGAGAATCTTCTGGACAATTGGGTTGTCTCCAAATTAGAAGAAGTTAAGGCCACAGTCACTGACAGACTTGAAAACTATGATATTTACGAAGCTTGTAAAACCCTAGAAAACTTCATTGAAGAATTATCCAACTGGTACGTCAGACGATCGCGCCGTCGTTTCTGGAAATCAGAAAATGATGAAGACAAAAAGAATGCCTACGAAACGTTGCACTACGTGCTGACGGAAATCACTCGCTTGATGGCCCCGTTTACTCCTTTTATTGCTGACGAAGTTTACAAAGGTTTAGCCGGCAAAGAGATCTCTGTGCACCTGTCTGACTATCCCAAAAGCCTTGAGAATTTGATTGATAAGGA
>JAHIRA010000038.1 GCA_018818905.1 Patescibacteria group bacterium
CGATCTATACTGGTTTTATTGTTAAGCACCTTTCCTTCGTTGGGTTTCATAAAGGTTGTACCCGAGGACGATTTAGGTAGGTAGAGAACCAGAGCAAAGAAAAGCGAAACCACAAGAATTATCGCAATAGCAGCGGCAATAATTGTGTAC
This sequence comes from Patescibacteria group bacterium, assembly GCA_018818905.1. Lineage (GTDB taxonomy): Bacteria > Patescibacteriota > JABMPQ01 > JABMPQ01 > JAHIRA01 > JAHIRA01. Next base: position 151 of record JAHIRA010000038.1, read on the forward strand.
TGCTTCATACCTTTTGTGTTTATAGTTTTTATTAATTTTTCTTTTACCTGAGTGTTTTTTTCACTCAAGTAAACAGAGACACCTTAGTACTCAGGAGTATAGCACAAAGAACATATTAGGTAAAAGATCAGCTGTGAATAACTTTTGAACAGTTATGCTATACTCAGGCCAAACACTAAAATACATACCATGAAAAAAACATTTTGGATCACAGGCATAATAGCTTTGTGTCTCGTAGCGGGCGGCTTTGTTCTCTTCTTTGTTTCAAAGCCCAAAGTGGTCGCCTTTGAATCACTGGACAGCAATGACTATCCTGAAATGATAGCCCTCAAAAATGTCAACAACGAGGGACAACATGGCCTTCTTCTTGTCAGGCTCAAGGACAAGTTGGAACATTTCTTTCCCGGAAATTGGCAAGCTCAAGTCGTCGCCGACAAAAGCGTTTACATTTTTGGCGCAGAAAACGATAGCGACGCTTCCAAGCTCTTCATTTTAGATCATGAACATTCAAAGTTGAAAGAAATTGGCGTTGGTCTCAAAGAAGGCACCCGCATCACCTCGATACAAGAGAACAATGCCGCAACGTTCACTCTGTTCACAACAAAATCAGAAGGGATGACGGGATTTTGTATTGGTCCCAAGGAATTGGATTCAATGAAACAATGCCTTGGAAGTACTACCCAAGGCGAGGCCTTCGCTTTCTGGAACCCCAATAACGAGCATGAGTTTATTGCCAAAAAAGATAATGGTCAAATCTTTGTCTACAATCTAAACAATGAGAAACCATTGTTCTTCACAGCCGAAGAGAAACCGGAAGACTACAACAAATACTCAGTTATCCTGGATCAAGAGCTGGCCAAAGAGAAAGCCAAAAACAAGAAACTGAAAACCTATGGGCCACTAGCTTTTTTGCCGGAAAGTAAGTTTGTTATTCTTCCCCCAAAAGCAGAATTATACCAACTTCCTGGAGATAAATACTTTCTCATCAAAACAAAAGAAAAGCTGAGTCTATTCAACTCAGCCACAAAAAAGGAGGCTATTTTACTGGAAAACCATGGTCTTGCTGAAAGCGAAGTCACCTATTACGGACACAACAAGAATAATTAAACATCTAAGTTCTTTACATCGGCTGCGTGAGTCTGAATAAATTTTCTTCTGGGACTCACCTCGTCACCCATTAACGTATCAAAGATATTGTCGGCTGCCTCGGCATCTTCTGCCGTGACCTGAAGAATTACTCTTTTTTCTGGATTCATGGTTGTCTCCCAAAGCTGGTCAGGATTCATTTCACCCAGACCCTTATATCTTTGGATTCTAATCCCTGTCCTCTTCTCGAAATCTTCCGACTCATTTTCTTTTTTGTCATCTCCCTTGCCGGATTTTTTTTCTTTAATCATCTCGTCAAGCATGTTGTCTTTGTCTTTTTCGGAATAAACATAGTGAGATTCTTTGCCTTTGCTGATCTTGAAAAGTGGCGGCTGAGCAATGTAAAGATAGCCTTTTTCTATAAGTTCTTTGTAATTTCTAAAGAAAAAAGTAAGAAGCAAAGTTCTAATATGAGAACCATCGACATCAGCATCTGTCATGATTATGACCCGGTGATAGCGTATTTTGGAGAGTTCTAGAGTATCCCCTATTCCGGCCCCAAGAGCAATAATGAGAGCCTTAATTTCTTTCGACGCTAGCATTTTGTCTATTCGAGCTTTTTCGACATTTAAAATTTTACCCCGAAGAGGCAAAATAGCTTGAAAACTTCTGTCACGACCTTGCTTGGCACTACCACCAGCCGAGTCTCCCTCGACAATATAGAGTTCAGATTTTTCTGGATCACGAATGCTACAGTCAGCTAGTTTACCTGGAAGTGTAAAGCCATCTAGAGCTCCTTTTCTGATCACGGTGTCCTTGGCGGCTTTGGCAGCTTGTCTCGCTTTGGCGGCCAACATACACTTGGCAATCAACGACCTAGCATCTTGTGGATGCTCTTCCAGGAAAGCTTCTAGGTAACGGCTAACGATAGAATTGACAACCGTTCTGGCTTCTGGATTGCCTAGCTTGGCCTTGGTTTGCCCTTCAAATTGAGGGTCTTTTAGTTTGACCGAAATCACCACTGTTAAGCCTTCTCTGACATCATCTCCGGTGAGAGTGTCTTTCTTGTCCTTGATAATATCGTTTTTCTTGGCATAATCGTTGATGGTTCTGGTCAGAGCAGTTCTGAAACCGGCTGAGTGCATGCCACCTTCAACGGTGTGAATATTGTTGGCAAAGCTTGCCTCGCGACTGTTGATTTCATCAGTATATTGGAAAGCTACTTCAACTTTGATACCATCTTCTTCTTTGTCGACATAGAAAGGTGTTTCGTGAACTACTTTCTGGCCTTTGTTAAGATAAGTGACATATGAAACCACGCCACCTTCAAAATAGAACCCATAGGCAACAGGAAAACCTTCTCCCCTTTCGTCAATAATGCCCATTTTGACTCCTCGAGTCAGGTAAGCTTGCTGACGAAGATGGTCCAGAATAGTATTCCATTTGAATTCTATTTTGGCAAAAATTTCCGGATCAGGCTCAAAGCTAATAGTAGTCCCCGTCTCTTTGCTCTTGCCAACAACTTTGAGAGCCCCCTGAGGTTTGCCTCTTTTATATTCCTGAGAATAAACTTTGCCGTCTCTTCTAACCTCAGCTTTCACCCAAACAGATAAAGCATTTACCACCGAAACACCAACTCCATGCAAACCACCAGAAACTTTATAGCCTGCCCCACCAAATTTACCCCCAGCATGAAGCGTGGTCAAAACAGTCTCAAGGGCAGATTTTTTGGTCACTTTGTGCTTTTCTACCGGGATACCACGACCGTTATCCTGAATACTAACGCGGTTATTTTTTTCGAGTTTAATAAGAATTTCATCACAATAGCCTCCCATAGCCTCATCGATGGAGTTGTCAACGACTTCCCAGATCAGATGATGAAGACCATCAAGGCCTGTTCCCCCAATATACATACCAGGTCTTTTTCTAACCGGGTCAAGACCCTTGAGGACTGTGATATCTTCGGCTGTATAGCCTTTTTCTTGATTATTTTTAATCTCCTGTGTCTGTTTCCTTGTCATTCGAGTTTTTTGAAAAAATAAAAAAATCACTCCTTACTAAGATAGGATAAGTCTAACATAAAAGACCACAATCTGCAAATATGATTACAGATCTTTTCACTTAAACAAGCGATAAATCTATGATTCTTAATTAATAAAACAGCTACAAAAAATAGACTTTTTTACAGCTACTATCACAAACAGCACAACTTCATTTACCGACAATTTCTTTGATCTTTTCTATAATCTGAACCGGCGAAAACTGATCCTTGGGCATATATTCGTTTGCCCCAAGATTCTTGGCTTTTTCTATATCGCTGTCTTGTTTGAGGTTGGAGATAACCACAACCGGAACTTTCTTCAATTTAGCGTCAGTTTTAATATCTTCTAGAAGCTCAAAGCCATTCTTCTTGGGCATAATCATATCAAGGAGAATAAAATCCGGCTTTTCTTTGGATATTTTTTCTTCTCCCTCTTGACCATCAAAAGCCTGAATGACCTCATAGCCAGCCTCTTCTAGTTTGACCTGATATACTTTTTGAACAAATTTGTCGTCGTCAATAACTAAAACCTTCATATTTTTGTAATTATTCGTACTAAACCATTATTGAGATTGAATTTGACTATTTTACCTATATTACCACCCACATCTTGGCTTCTAATAGGTAATTTTAATTTGGCCAAAGTTTTCTTGGCCACTTCTAGGTTTTCTTGACCCACTCCCCCATTCTTGTACTTTGAAAGAGATTGAAACATTCTAGCCCCTCCAACTAGCTTTATTTCTAGGTTTTCTTTTTTGGCACCAGTCATTTCTACTTCCTGGACTAGTTTATAAATAGCCTCATCAACATACTTGCTATCAAGAGATCTCTTGTCATATCTGCCAACGATACGATCCAAGACCTCAGCATTGGGTTCCGGATTGCGTTGTGGCAACATAGCATGGGCCATCCCCCCAACTTTTGACTCAGGATCGTAAGCAATAATAGCCAAACAAGACCCTATCCCCCCGGTAGTAATCAGAGCATTACCTCTGGCCACAGCCAACTCGCCCATTCTGATTAGAATTTCTTTATTCATTTGTCTTTTGGAAATCTAGTTTTTTCTTGGTTAGCTCAAGAATTTTTGACGTCGCTTCGGGTTCGAACAAGAAGAAGAACTGCCCAGTAATATCTTCACCCTCAACTTTAAATCTAACCTTGAAAACTAAAGCCGTGTCAGATTTTTTGCCTATTTCAGAAAGAACTGAGTCAACCACAGACCCCAGAAGATCATTGGCTATCTCGGGAATTGATTGAATAATGCTAATTTCCAAAAAATCAGATAACGCATTTAGTGAAGCACCAAGAATAACATTGCCAACTTCTTTGAGAGCTGATGCTTCCATTTCTGGCGTCATATCATCTTTATTGCCATATTTTTCGACCACCAATTCAGCCAATTTGGAAGCTGTGTCCGGACTAAATAAAACAAACATCATCCCCGGTGTAGCTCCAAAAATATTCATAAGGACTGTAGTCTTGACCTTCTCTGATTCACCAATGAAAGTCTGGGCTTTTTCGACCGGACCAATGAACATCTCAGGAACATTAATGTTCACGGTTTTGTCAACCATCTGCGACAAAGCCGTTGAAGCATGGCCGGCACCAATATTAATTACCTCTATCAGCTGATCTTTTTCAAAATCTAATGAATCCGACATATTTTTAGCTTTATTTTTAGTTTTCTCTTAATAGTCTTTCCGGGCTCTCTAGAATGCCCGGCACATCCAAAATAAGAGCGGCTTTACCATCCCCCAATATTGTTGAACCAGAAAAGCTCTTGAGCTTCTTGAATACTGATGCCAGAGGCTTAACAATAATCTCTTGTTCATCAATAACTTGGTCAATAACCACTCCAGCTTTTTCTTGACCTTTTTTGACAATGACCACATTGTAAGTGTTTATTTTGCGATCTTTTTCTAACTCTTCGCCTAAAGAAAAAATATTCTCTGTCCAAATTAGCGGGAGCTCCTCGTCAGCAACAATAGCTACGTCATAGTCAGCGGCACTCTTTATCTCTTCTTTCTTGACTCGAACTGTTCTTTCTATACTTGAAAAAGGAATAGCAAATGTAGAGCTCGAAACTTTCACTAGAAGCGCATTAATAACCGCCAAAGTCAGAGGAAGTTCTAGTGTCACACGCGTTCCCCCTTCTTTGAGAGGAGAATCAACTATAACCCGACCACCAACTTGCTCGGCAAATTTTTTGACAATGCTCATCCCAACTCCTCGTCCAGAAACTTCTGTGATTTTTTTCTTGGTTGATAGGCGTGGATCAAAAATCATGTCCATGATCTGCTGTCTACTCAAGACAGAGACCTCCTTGGAGCTCATGATTTCTTTCTCAACCAGTGCTTGTTTGATTTTATCAGGATCGATACCTTTCCCATTGTCCTCAACTACTACTAAAGTATTTTCTCTATCTCTCATGGCAATAATTTTGATTTTCCCCTCTTTTTCTATCCCATGATCAACGGCGTTTCTTACCAAATGAATAAGTGGCTCAACTAACTTATCAAGAACGGTTCTATCAAGCTCCATTTCACTTCCCAAAATATCTAACTTTATTTTTTTGTGTTCCTTTTTGGCCAGATCCCTGACCAG
>JAHIRA010000039.1 GCA_018818905.1 Patescibacteria group bacterium
CTAAGGACAATCTTGTCCTGTAACGGTTTTAGCGTTGCCATCTTTTATGTAGTTATTATTTTTTACAATTCTTCTGGCTAGCAAAAACTGGCCAGATTTGGCACTCTCATATCTTGAGTGCCAGATATACTATCTTATGATAAGAGTGGGGTAGTTGTCAAGAGCATGAGTTACAAAACAAGCTTATTTTGATGATCACTCGCATATAATGTGACCACCGTTTTTATTCTAACGGTTAAATGAAATAGACATGAATATGATACAATGAAGCCATAGGAAAATAATCATAAAAAAATGAGTGAAGCACATAGAGGCAAAGCCATTCAATTTGATCTTAAAGATAGGCCCGACCTAAAAGAACCGGAAACGGAAGATGAAGAAGACGTTTTCCAAGAAGCACTTGCTGAGCTACAAGAAGAAAAAGAGAGAGCCCAAGAAAGAGAGCCCAGCATTACCCTGGATGAACTCACCTCCCTATTGAGCAAATTTCAACACGAAGCCAAGGGGAAAAATGACCAAGAAAGAACAATGGATGTAGAGGCTAAGATGAATGACATTCTAGATAAAGCTAAAAACCGCATCAGAAAAGAGTGCGGAAGCATTGAGCAATTTACAGCCATGGGCAAAGCCATAAAACTAATAGCTAACGATCCAGAAAGAGAAAGGACACTCAAGAAAAAAAGGAATACTGCTAGCTACGACTTCACAAAAGGAGACATCACAATTAACGAAGATTACAAGAAAGCCTTTAAACCATCTCAGATTCTTGGCGAAATAGCCCTTCTCCAAAAAAGCAACCTGACTCAATCTATACATCACGAACATATTCATAGACAACAGTTTGGCAAACCAGGAGAGAAAACCAACTTCAGAGATATTGCGAATCAATTCAATTCGTACGCAAAGCTCCAAAGACTTGCAACTCCCAAAGAACATGCTCAGCTTCTAGACATTAAAAGACTAGCCGAATTACAAGCTAACATTGGTTCAAAAAGATTCCATAAGCAGGAGCAAATAAGAAATAGAGCAGGCCTATCTACTCAAGAAGCCGTTAAGATAATTGGTCCAGGAATTGGTCCAGAAGGAGGCGGTTACAACTTTATTTTCACCTATAAGGACCTAGATAAGGCACTGATGGCTGCTTGGGATATAAAAGCTCTCTATGCTTTGGGGGTCAAAGATGGAGAGATAAGTGAGATGATTAATGAAGCAAAGTGGGATCCAGAGAATAATAGCTACGATAGCCTTGAGAGAAGAATTCAAGAAAAGATGACAGAACAAAAAATTGAAAGAGAAGATGTTGATAATATGATCTTTCTCCACGATGTGAAGCAGGACACTTACATTCTGAAAGCCTCCCGCATAGTTGCTGAAGAAATTGATGTAGCTGCTAGCAACACTAGAGACAGTGAACATTTTGACGCCCAAGTATTTGTGAATATTGTAGACGATTTGATCTCCGAACAAAAAGAGAGTTTCTATCGTGACTTTTGCTATTACTTGGTGAAAGAAAATAGAGACGCCGATATGGATGCTATCTATGACGCTGTGAGCAAAAAATACCCTGACAGTGATGAGATGCGATCTAATTTTGGGCAATTATTTTTACAGCTACAAAAATATGAAAGCGCAGCTACAGCGTACAAACAGGCCCTAGAGCTTCTCCCCAATGATGCGGATAGGATGCCAGTTTTAATGGCACTATCTCAAGTATATGATCAACTTGACTTGCTTGATGAAGAAGAAGCTGTTTTGAGAAAGGCTTGCAACATAGCACCAGATTTTTCACTTCTGTTTAATGGGCTATGTAAAGTTTTAGAAAAACAAGGGAAGTACCCAGAATTGATAGATTTATACAACAAGAGAATTAAGGACTTTCCCAATGAAAGACCCAATTATGAAGATTTAGCAAAGGCGTACGTAGCCACCGGTCAAAAACATAAGGCTATAAATATGTACAATAAGCTTATTGTCATGAATCCTGAAAAAGAAAACGCTTATATGGCCAGAATTCAGTTGCTTGAGAATAAATAACTTTTTCTTTTTTTGTAAAAAAATCCCCCACCAACCAAGCGGTTAGTGGGAGTAGTTACTTATGGAGCAAGCCTTATAAGTAACGAAATGGAAACCATCAGCAGCGCAAGGGGTACAGCTGCACAAAGATAAGTTCCTGACTTTAGACGGAAAAACTCCTCTAAAGACCTAAAAGTCTTGTCTCTGTGAAACGTACCTTGCACTAAATCAACCACCACAGCAATCAAAAAGCCAAAACACGTGATGGCAATGCTGGCATGGGAAAAAGAGCGCTCATAGACCATCGCAACAATCGCGATCAGAAGTATTATGACTGAAACAACATCCGTATATTCCAGTCTTAGATACCACTTCTCTTGCTTATTCACGGTAGAATGAACGCTTAGCCAACGTTCTCGACGTGCCTCTGCAATCATTTCTTCGTTCAAAACCAAGCCGTTAGCAGGCTTTGGCTCCAGAGTTGGCGGCTGTATCATCACGCCGTTGCCGTCATAGGGGTGGCCGTATGCAATCCGCGCGATCTTCTGCTGATCTTTGGGAGGCAGAAGTGACCACATCCTTTTACTTATCTGGTCACCATTTTTTCCCGGCGTGGTTGCTTTCTTAGCCTCGAAACGCCTCTTTTCATGAAGATTATCATCTGCTTCCAGGGAGACTTCTTTAAGCAACTCCCACAGACCAGCTTGACCAACAAGGCGTTTCATTTCTGGCTCACTTCTGGATATATCCCCCCACCAGTCACGAACCAGGCTTCTGGCCATATGTTCAGCTGCTGACTTATCATCCCTCTCTGACGAACCAGCACATTTCCGGAGATAATCAAAAGAGGCACGAAGTAGAAACCTACCTTTTGCTCCCTCATCAAGACATCTCTTATCTGCCTCTTCCAACGCCTCAGCATAAGGTGACAACAACAACTTTTTACATTCTTCAACAAATAGCACATGCTTCCGATAGACGAAAGGAGCTACGACCTCTTGCTCATGAGCCAGAAGCTTCTTGGTAATCTCTCCAACCCTCTCTAAATAAACTACCCGAGCCTGATAGGCTTGACTCGCTTTCTCAAGCTCCTCGATAAACTCCATGGCTGTAGCTGAACGCTCCATAGGATTTGAGGTCAGATTGTTTTTGAGAACCGTCTCAAGCATCCCAAGATCGTACTCATCTTCCAATCGCTGAGCCCCAGTCTGGAAATTATCAAACATATCATGACCTAGCTTCCTAATTCCCAAGATCAACTCAAGAAAAACCAGAGCTACCACGTACAAGTCTGTCTGCGTTGTGATAGACGCACCGTTTAAGAACTCTGGCGCCATGTAGTACATGGTCGTCATCGCTCTTTCATTGGACTGAGTTACAAAGGCAGTCTCTTTCTTGGCCGCCCCAAAATCAATCAGAACAAAACGGTACCCAGCTTCAGACTCGTCAGGCACCATCATGATGTTACTTGGTTTGAGATCTCGGTGTACAACGCCATGTTCATGGGCCCAAGCTAAGCCTGACAGAACATCAGTGAAAAGCTTCTCCCATGCCAAAGACACTTTTTCTTGACCTGCCTCCCCCAAAACATCACAAAGGTTTCGCCCTGGAAGGAACTCCATGATCAGGAAGTATCCTCTACTTGAATCGCAGAGAAGTGTCTCGCAACTGACCACCTGATCAATACCAAATAACTTGAGCATGATTTCATGCTCTTCTCTGGCAGCCTCTTCCTCATCAAGCCTAAAATGCTTGGCCGCGAAATAACCCCGGCTAGGGTCATCTTCGACGACCTTATAGACAGGTCGCTGTCCATGACCCAAGAGACCAACCACGCAGTACTGGCCGTTAGAGCCAATATGCGTACCTTGTGGTATTTCTCTACTTTGACGAAGATCAGCCCCGCCCGTAACAAAAATACCGGGATTAAAAGACTCTGGAATTTTTCCACCCGTGGTGAAAAAATTCACGCCATTACCATATTGGCTTGTCATTTCATCTCCTCTGTTGTTTTTCCCCTAATTTTAAGAGAACGATCAAATTTCTGTAAGCACCAAACAGTAGCACAAAAACTAATTCTTGTCAAGACAATTGCTATTTATTGGCTTCTGAAAGCCAAATCACTGGGATAAAATTCTTTTTCTATTTTTTTGCCAAACTTCCCTATAGTATCTTCTTCTATCTTGTTCGTGAAACTTCAAAACTTGATCACTGATAATAACATCATTTTGCTGATCTTTTCTAAGTAGTTCCCTTTTCTTCATTTTTTGTTGCTGCAATTTTTTGAAAAACCGCTCTAACCAGTTTCCCAAAAATCCAGCAAGAATAGTTTCTGCCAGTTTTCTTATTTTCTCTAAAGGCCCTACGAGCAAAACACGACGTCTTGTAATGGTAATGTATGCTTGGGCTTGGGGAAGATAATTTTTGATCCAGTCATTGCTTCTTAGAAACCGTGAATAAGTGCTACGATCAAGAATTGGCACTAGGAAGGTGAGCCAGTAAGTCAAATATGGATCACCATCCTTGAGAGCCAACGGACTGAGATCGAGGTGATCGTCTGTTACGTAAAAACTTAGACAAATTTGATCTTTGGTCTTCTTTCCGTGTCGCCAACTGCCTGACAAAGCTATAAGCACAGTCGTTAAGAAACGAGTCATAAATAATCTATTTTTCTTAACAACTATAAACAGATCCAAGTCACTCTCTTCCTTAAAGTCCAAAATCAACAAAGTATTACAAGCGGCCACTAGGCGAATAAAAGGTAGCATCTTCAAGAGTCTAGTGGCTCTTTTTATCTTCTTGTACTTTTTTTCGGCAACCAAATATTTGGCTTTTCTTTCTTGAACTAATTTTTTTCTTGATGGCAAGAAAAAAAGACCATCACTCATGCCAAGTTTCTGATTTGCCAACAAGCCTTCCAATGCTTCTTGGACCTCAAGAAAATTACTTTCTCTTTGCCACAACCACTTGTGAACTTCTGTTTCTGTAAGTGGGTAATCAAAAATATCAAAAAAAGCAATTGTCTCTAAGATATTTTCTTGTAGAGTCTTCTTGGCCATAAGAAATAATTACACTTCTCTCTATTCTTGCTAATAACAAAAAAAGAAGCAAGCGAGAATTGCCCGCAACTATAGATTTACACCTATTTTTTTATTTTAGAACTGATTTGAGATATTGACCTGTGTAACTTTTGTCAACTTTGGCCACGTCTTGTGGAGTGCCCTCGGCGACAATTGATCCGCCCTTATCACCACCTTCTGGACCAAGATCAATCAACCAGTCAGCAGACTTAATAACATCAAGATTATGTTCAATAACCAAGACAGAATTGCCTTTATTAACCAGACGATTAAGCACGTTCAGAAGACAACTAACATCTTCAAAGTGAAGGCCTGTGGTAGGTTCGTCAAGAATGTAAAGAGTTTTGCCGGTGGCCCGTCTGGATAACTCCGTCGCCAGTTTGATCCGCTGGGCTTCTCCACCGGAAAGGGTGGTGGCAGATTGACCGAGTTTGATATATCCTAATCCAACGTCCATCAGAATTTGCAGTTTCTGTTTGAGTGGTGGAACGCTTTTGAAAAAAGCAAAAGCTTCTTCAACTGACATTTCCAAAACATTTGCAATATCTTTGGTTTTGTAGTGAATTTCTAGAGCCTGCTTGTTATAACGTGTTCCCCGACATTCATCACATTCAACATAAACATCCGGCAAAAAATGCATTTCAATCTTTACTAGCCCATCGCCCTGACAAGATTCACAACGACCACCTTTAACGTTGAAGCTAAAGCGCCCCGCCTTATAACCTCTGATTCGAGCCTCTGGAGTAGCCGCAAAAAGATCTCGGATATGAGTAAAAATACCGGTATAAGTGGCGGGATTGGACCGCGGAGTTCGACCAATAGGTGATTGGTCAATACGGATGACTTTGTTGATATTCTCAAGTCCTTTAATCTCTTTATGCTTACCTGGAACCGATTTGGCTTGATAGAATTTTTGAGATAGAGCTCGCCCCAGAATGTCATCCATCAGAGTACTCTTTCCGGAGCCAGAGACGCCTGTGAAACAAACTAATTTACCAAGAGGAATCTCAACGTCCAAGTTCTTGAGATTGAATTCTTCCGCTCCAAGAACTGAGATCGTTTTGCCGTTTCCTTTTCTATATTTTTTGGGCGCTTCGATAGATTTCTTTCCAGACAAATATTGCCCGGTTAATGATTTTTTGTCTTTTTTGATTTCTTCTGGAGTTCCCTGGGCCACGATTTCTCCCCCATTTTTGCCGGCTCCTGGACCCACATCAATCACATGATCAGCTTCCAAAATAGTAGCCTCATCATGTTCAACCACGATGACAGAATTGCCCATTTCTCTTAGTTCTTTTAGAGTTTGAATCAATTTGTTATTGTCTCTGGAATGAAGTCCAATAGAAGGTTCATCAAGAATATAAATCACTCCCACCAAACCAGAGCTAATTTGCGTCGCCAACCTGATTCTTTGCGCTTCTCCACCGGCCAAAGTATTGGCAGCCCGATCAAGCGAAAGATAGTCAAGGCCAACATTATGCAAGAAAGTTAAGCGATGTAAAATTTCCTTAAGAATTGGTTCGGAAATTTTCTGCTCTTTAAGCGACAGGTTTTCTTTTTCGCGATCAGCCTTTTTGAAAAACTGATAAGCTTCAAAAACAGAAAAAGCCGTCGCTTTGTCAATAGACTGATCAAAAACTGTCACGGCCAAAGCTTCTGGACGAAGCCTTTTGCCATGGCAAGAAGGGCAGATTTTGACGCGCATATATTTTTCTATCTCGGTTCTGATATAGTCAGAGTCGGTTTCACGATAACGTCGCTCTAGATTTTTGATAATTCCCTCAAATTGTGTTGAAAATTCGTTAACCCTGGCAGAAGAATCTTCGTTCCTAACATTATAGGTATCACGACCCGTGCCATACATAATTTTTTCTAACTTCTTCTCTGACAAGTCTTTGATGGGGGTGTTTAGCGAAAATTTATGCCGCCTAGCCACAGCTTCCAAAATACGATAATACCAAGTTTGCCGACCGGAAACAGAGCTTGACCAGGGCCTGATAGCTCCTTCGGCAATGGTTAATTTACCGTTAGGCATAACCAGTTCCGGATCAACCTCCAACTTGGTTCCAAGACCCATACATTCTGGGCAAGCCCCATGAGGACTGTTAAAAGAAAAGCTTCTGGGTTGTAAGTCCGGTAAATTGATATCACAGTTAGGACAAGCAAAATGCTCTGAAAATAGATGGTCCTTATCTTTATCTTGCTCGTGCGCAACAACTAGACCATTGCCCAAATCAAGAGCGGTTTCAAGCGAATCGGCCAAACGAGTTCTAATGCCTTTGGTAATTTCAATTCGATCAACAACAACATCAATAGAATGTTTCTTCTTGGCATCAATATCTAGCTCCAAAGCCTCTTCAATCGGATAGACATTACCGTCAACACGAACCCTAACATAACCGGCCCTGAGGACTTCTTGGATAACATGATGATGCTCTCCTTTTTTTTCTCTAATTACCGGAGCCAGTAAATTTATTTTGGTCTTGGGTTTGAATTTGAGAATGCGCTTAAGAATTTCTGCCTGGCTTTGTTTTTTGACCACCTCGCCACATTTGGGACAATGCGGAATACCGACTCTGGCAAATAGAAGTCTCAGATAATCGTAAATCTCAGTAATAGTCCCGACGGTTGAACGAGGATTTCTGGAAGTACTTTTTTGATCAATAGAAATAGCCGGTGACAAGCCTTCAATTCTCTCTACGTCAGGTTTATCCATGATACCCAAAAACTGACGAGCATAAGCCGACAAACTTTCAACATAGCGTCTTTGCCCCTCGGCATAAATAGTGTCAAACGCCAAAGAAGACTTTCCTGAGCCAGATAATCCTGTTATAACCACCAATTTATCTCTTGGGATATCCACATCCACCCCTTTGAGATTGTGAACTCTGGCGTCACGAATGACAATTTTGTCCATAAAAAAATTCCTAAAAGACAAGTTATTTAGAAAGTCTACTACAGAATGTAAGAAGAATCAAGGTAGATCAAAAAAAGCAATAAAAAAAGTCAATCACCCCCTCAATATGATTGACCTACCCCCATCTATCTACGCTCAATCTCAAATTGAAAATTTCCATAATCATTATAGAAAGATATTTTGGCTCCCTCTAGAATAGCTTTGAAATCCTCTCTTGACCATTTCGTGGTTCCTATTCTACAAAGGTTTCCAGAAGATGTCGTCTGGTACCTACACTTTAGCCAATGATCTCCATTCGAATAGCCGGAAATAGCGCGCGTTTCACCTCCTTTGAGCTTATATATAATCACCATCTCTTGTCCATTTTCTTTATCACAAAACGCGGTAAAAAAAATCCTAACAATCTCCACGCCCTGAGTCTTAACACCTCCAGCGACCCAAAGCTTCCAAGCAAACAAGAGAGTTGCGGTAAAAATAAGAACTAGCCCAACTATTAAACACCACAATAATCCAGTCGGTATCTCTATCATGTTAACCTCCTTGTAAAAGTTCACTCCTGTGAATGTTCTAGTCACAAGTATAGAGAAATAGAAGTCTCTGTCAACAAAAAAGGCTTTTAAAAAAGCCTTATGGTTAAAAGTAAGAACATCTTGTTCCTTTTTAGTAGTTGACAGGTAATCCACAGCAACTGTAAAAGCCAACACGCAGGATCAATCTCTGTTTTTTGTGATCATGAATATCACATTTAGATCTATGTCGAAATGGTGTTTTTACCTTGTTTTCTCCTCCTTCCCCCTCTTTGTCTTCACTAGAATTCATAACCCTTATCGCTCCCCCACAAGACTGGCAGAAGTGATGACGGATATTCCTCTCTTTTTGGCATTGTGCACACCAACCCATTGGAGATTCCAATTCAGACATGTCCCTCTCCTATTGTGTTCTGACCAAAAAAGTACAGATAAATCAAAACTAGTTGAGCTCCAAGCTATTGATAACCTCATCAAAAACCCCGTCTGTTTCATGCTGGGCTCCCATATCGGTCATTTCTAGAAAACCACCCTCAACAGGAACAACCACGACATTTGATGGTACGTAACCTTCTACTCCTTTAAACTCATAAGCTTTCTTCCCGGCCACAACAACTTCTTTGTTACCACCGGTGGCGTCAAAGAAGAGATTGACCTGATTCTGGCCATCATAAAATTCTTCAACACCTAACCCTTGGGGATTTTGCTTGTAATTTACCAGAATGTCCCCTTGATAATCATTATTAACTGCTTTGGAGTTTGGGTACAAAGCTGTTTGAGCTGTTGAGCTTTCTTTGGCTTTCCAGTCGTCCGGATAGCTGAGAGAATAACCATAGTTTTTGTTTTGATAAACGGGTTTGCCCTGAGCCTCCGCTTCAGTTGCTTGATGTTTTATCTCTGCTTCAGTTTCAGCCTTATCAGAACCGCCTTGGTCTACTGCTTCTTGAACCTCTCCTTTTAATTGCTCTTTTTTGACAACTTCTGTCTTGTCTTGGTTATCTTCGGACTGACCTTCTTTGGCTGTGGCTGCCTGATTTTCTTCGACAGCACTTTTTTCAGCCTCAAGGGCCTGCATCATCATCAAGACCCCAAAACCAACCAGAAGCGTCAAGAGGCCCCCTAAAGCTACGCCTCTGGAGAATGAATTTTTTGGCTTTTTCTTTTGTGTCATAGTTTTTTTGATTTGCACCTAGATTTTAGCACAATCAAAAAAAGCCGGTAAGGTTCTTTTGATAACTTAGGCGGCTTTTTTTGGATTATTGAATGTTGACCGAGAATCATTCATGCGTCTCTTGCGACAGCGCAGAAGATTGTAGAAGTAGTATCGACACTTCTTGCCCCGACAACCCTGTTCAGGACATCTAGTATCAAAATTATTGAAATCTAGTCCAACAAGAAGCGCTTTTTTGAGGTCTACAAGCTCTAGCTGACTAGGCTCTCTTTTGGGACCCATGCCAGTAAAAAAGATTCCGCCAATCTCAGAATCATAATTCCAGCCAGCAATTTTTTCCATACGGCCTTCAACTCTGAGATCATTCCAGTTAATTCTATCAAAAGGGAGTTTTCTTTTCCTAGCCTCATCTAGTCGCAACACAGCGACGACGTCAGTTAAATCAATTCTAAGCTTATGTTTGGAAGTCACATTTATTTTTCCAGAGCTGAACTTCTGGGCCACTATGTCGGCCTGAATTTCTTTTCTGTTATGCAAAAACGGAGCTAGTTCAGCTTCGTCTGACTCAATAGTCAAGACACGAATACTTTCTCTCTTTTGCTTGGCCACAAAGGCTTCTACTCGTCCTTCATCAAAACAGCGCATATACTCGGTTGGGAGTTTGGCTAGTCTTTCTCGCAGAGACTCATAGTGAGGTTTGAGGACAAGAATAGCCGCCCCAAAAACTTTGGAGGGTTTGACTTGGTGCTCTTTGACAAGATTGGCCAAGATTTCATAGAAATTGTAATCGTTTTGCCCTTCTTTGTCTTCGGCAATTTTGACTAGCTCATTTAGAGCCTCATCTTTTATCTTGAGATCATAAAGAACTTGTTTGGTGAGCGAAAGCTGTTCTCTAAAAGGGAACTTGGCATCATCAAAATGAAACGAGACAATTCCTTCTTCATCAAGAGCCCAACCATTTTTGTTTTCTGGCATAGACTCGACCACATCAATTTTGGCCTGGCCAATACCAGGATACAAAAAATCACCAAATTCCTTGAGCACAAATATAGCTATCAAAGAATCCGGGTCAATTTCTTGCTGCACGTAAATCGTGTGATATAGTTCAGCCATGGTTACCTTTTAAGACTTTCAAAAGCTTGAAAGGATAACAAAACCATGCCTAATTGTCAAGAGTATTTTTGTTTTCGAGAGACTTCTTCTCGTAGTTTACCCTATTTTAAGCCAAAAAGCAAAAATAGATCCTGTTTGAAGGGCTAATTAAGAAAAAACTTCTTAATAAGACTCGTTTTTCTTGTTATAATAGGGTAAAATCTAGAATTAGAAAAATATCCAACTATAAAAGTCACCATTCATGAGTTATTTAATCGTTTTTGTCCTCGTGTCGTTATCAGCCCTCTTTTCAGGTCTGACTTTGGGTCTTTTTAGTCTCAACAAAACTGACCTTGAGAGAAAAATAGCCTTGGGCGATAAACAAGCCAAGAAAATCTATCCAGTCAGAAAAGATGGCAATTTCTTACTAACAACTTTACTACTTGGCAACGTAGCTGTTAATTCTGCTCTTAGTATTTTTCTTGGAAGTATAGAAAGCGGCATTGTGGCTGGTATTACGGCCACTGCTCTGATTGTTGTCTTTGGGGAGATTGTCCCACAAGCTGTTTTCTCTAGATTTGCGTTAACTTTAGGCTCCAAAATCACCTGGCTTGTAAGATTCTTTATGATCTTATTTTATCCAATCGCCAAGCCTTTAGCCCTCGCTCTTGATGCAATCCTCGGCAAAGAACTCCCCACGGTTTGGAGCAGAAAGGAACTAAAACAAATCGTAAGATTTCACGAGGATGCCAAAGAATCTGATCTTGATGCCGACGAAGAAAGAATCCTACTGGGAGCCTTATCTTTTTCTGACAAAAAAGCTGAAGACATTATGACTCCCAGAACAGTTGTCTTTGCAGTTGATACTGAAAAAGTACTCACCAAAGAAACCATTAACAACATTAAAGATAGTGGCTTTGATCGTGTTATTGTGAAAAAAGGCAGGCTGGATAATGTGAAGGGCATCTTGTACTCCAGGGATTTGATTGGAGTTGAGCCAGGAACAAAAGTAGATGCCGTCTATTGTAGAGATTGTCTTATTACAATCAAAGGTAACAAGAAACTTGATAGTCTCTTGAATGATTTCCTCAAGAAAAAAAATCACATCGCCCTTGTTTTTGGAAAATACGGAGAATTTCGTGGCGTTGTTACACTCGAAGACATTATTGAAGAGGTTCTGAATGTCGAGATTATTGATGAGGACGACCAGGTTGTTGACCTACGGGCAGTGGCCAAGAAGAAAGCAAAAAAAATGTTGGAAAGATGAAAAATCCAGTTTTCGACTTATTCAGGATCATGTGGAGATACGCAAGAGGCCATCGAGGGATGGTTATTTTGGCTATTCTTTTGCAAAGCATTGCGACTGTTGCCATTATGCTTGAGCCCTATGTGATTGGTCGAGCACTTAACACTGTTCAGCAAGCAGACTCATACAATAGCGACGTTTTTAACACTCTGGTTACCTATTTGTTAATTCTTGTTGGCATTACAATTTTTTTCTGGTCTCTCTGGGGAATTGCTAGGGTTATTGAATCAATTAATTCTTTTCATATCAGCAATAACTTCAAACTTGAAATGCTAGACATAGTTCTCCATGTCCCTCTATTTTGGCATCAAGAGAATCATTCCGGGAAAAGTATTGATAAAATTGGGCGAGCCTCATATGCCCTAAAAGAGTATTCAAGTAGTCTCTTTGAGATAATTGGCGCAATTATCAAACTGATGGTTGCTTTCACGGCTTTGTTTTTGATTGATTTCTTTTCAGGAGGCATTGCTTTATCAGTTAGCATTTTTGCTATCATCGCCATTGTCCTAATTGATAGAATCATTACCAAACTTCTCAAGAGAATCTACAACTACGAAAACAAAACCGCTTCAGCAGTGCATGATTTTGTGACAAATATTACCACGGTAATTTCTTTGAAGCTACAAAGGTATGCCCTCCTTGAGATAAAAAAAAGAATTGCCAAACCATTTGAAATCTTTAAAAAAGAAAAGATTATTAACGAAGCAAAGTGGGCCGGAGCAGATCATCTAGTTCAAATTATGACTGTGGCTGTGCTCATAATCTTCGCTTATGGAGTGCTGAGGCGAGGTGAGATTTTGTTGATTGGGACTTTTGCTATGATTTACCAATACTTGAAACAGGTTGGGGATGTTTTTTATACAACTGCCTGGAGATATAGCACTATCGTTGGGGAACATGCCATGATCACCTCAGCAGATAACATTAAAAATGCTGCCAAGTATAGAATAAAAGAACTCCCAAAAAAGGAGAAAGTCCAAAAATGGCAGAAAATTGATTTAAAAGGACTTTATTTCTCCTACAAGAAGCCCCTCAAGAAGGAAGGTGGAAAGGCTGGACTTTTTGGCATTGATTTGAGCTTAAAAAAAGGTGAGAAAATTGCCTTGGTTGGCACAAGTGGCAGTGGTAAAAGCACTATCCTGGCGGTCCTAAAGGGTTTATATCAAGCAGAAAAGGGAAAGATCATTGTTGATGGACAAGAAAATAAAAACGGCCTTAGGGCTATTAGCGACCAAATTGCACTAGTCCCCCAAGATCCTGAGATATTTCAAAGTACAGTTAAGTTCAATATTGCATTGGGTGGAAAGTTCTCAGAGCAAGAAATTGAAGAAGTTATTGCCATCTCTCACTTTGATGAAGTTTTGAAGCGTCTCAGAAAAGACACTTCTCTGAATATTGCTGAAAAAGGTGTCTCTCTTTCCGGTGGAGAGAAACAGCGCCTTGCTTTAGCCAGGGGTCTACTCTTTGCCAAAGATCAATCAATCTTGTGTCTTGATGAACCTACAAGCTCAGTTGATCCACAAATTGAACGATCAATCTTTGAAGATCTCTTCAAGGAATTTTCCGATAAAACTATTCTGGCTTCGGTTCATAGACTTCATCTCCTGCCATATTTCTCAAAAATATATCTCTTTGAACATGGAAGAGTTGTCGGTTCTGGAACATTTGATGAACTCCGAGAAAAAAATAAATACTTCCGGCATATTTGGAAGTCATATCAAGAAGCAGAAAATGATGAAGCCTTAGATTTTGCCTGATATATGAAGCAAGTCACCAAAAAACTAGACACTCTCCCCAAAAAACCAGGTATTTACCTTTTTTTTGACAAAAACAAGAAGGTTCTTTATGTTGGCAAAGCCAAAAATCTCAGGAAAAGAGTCCCGTCTTATTTTAAAAATTCTTCGAATTTGGCTGTCGACAAAAAAATTATGTTGGCTCAAATTCGTGACCTACGCACGATCATCACCGACACCGAAACAGAAGCGCTACTTCTAGAATCAAATCTCATCAAAAAGTATCGCCCCCGCTATAATGTGTTGATGAAAGATGACAAAAGCTATCAATTTATCAAAATAGATCACGGGGATGATTTTCCCAAAATTTATACTGTCAGAAAAATTACTGATACCAAAAGTCATTACTTTGGCCCATTTACTGACGCGGCGGCTCTCAAGCGAACGCTCAAATTAATGAGAAGTCTATTCCCTTACAGAGATTGCAATTTGGAAATAAACGCCAGTGATCGCTACAGAAAAAGAGCTTGTCTCAAATACTACATCAAGAAATGCCTAGGACCCTGTATAGGAAAAATCTCTCCCGAAGAATACAATTATCTCATTAAGCAATGTGAGCTTTTTCTCAAAGGCCAAATCAAAGCAATCATTGCCAACCTCAAGACCAACATGGAGCAAGCTTCTCTGAGCCAAGAATATGAGAAGGCATCTGAGTTTAGAGATCAACTAGAAGCTCTCCAGAAAATTACCTCCGAACAAAAAATAGTTTCAACCAAACAGGTCAACGAAGACTATCTCTCTATTTATGAACCCAGGTCAAAAACCAAGGTCCAAGAAAGTATTGTTTCCCTCATTGTCGTCAGAGAAGGCAAAATTATTGGACAAGAAAACTTTGTTTTTTCTTCACCTCACAAAACTCCACAGCAAGAAATAGTGTCAGCCTTTATTCTAGACCACTATCAAAAAACGACTTCTTTGCCCCAAAAAATTATCACGCCGATTCTCCCTACTTTTCCCCTCACACATCTAAGGAGAATTCTTGAAAAGCATTTTCCCAAAAAAGAAATTCAACACCTAGGTTTTGAAGTGCCAAAAATTGGGCGCAAGAAAAAGATTATTGAGTTAGGTCGCAAAAACGCCAAGAAGTTTTATCAGGAGCTTCAAGACGAGGCCCTGGACCAACAAACTATTCTTGAAGATCTCAAGGACGCCCTTGATCTCCCAAGTCTCCCAAAGCGCATGGAATGCTATGATATCTCCAATATCCAAGGCAAGCTGGCCGTTGGCTCGATGGTCGTTTTTACGAATGGCGAGTCCA
Organism: Patescibacteria group bacterium; assembly: GCA_018818905.1. GTDB lineage: Bacteria > Patescibacteriota > JABMPQ01 > JABMPQ01 > JAHIRA01 > JAHIRA01. The sequence goes on from JAHIRA010000039.1 coordinate 15,158, forward strand.
ATAAAAAAGAATATCGTCGCTTCAAAATAAAAACCGTCACTGGTGCCAACGATGTCGCCATGATGCAAGAAGTTTTGAGAAGACGTCTCGGAAAATGTGACCAGAACCCAGCCAAATGTCCCGATCTTATTGTCCTAGATGGAGGTAAAGCACAGCTCAATGCCGGCCTCAAAATTCAATCTGAACTTGACCTCGATATACCCATGATTTCTCTGGCCAAAAAATTTGAAGAAGTCTACCTCAAAAACAAATCACAGCCTTTACTGATGGGGCAAGGTTCACAGGCTAGAAGAATGCTCGTCAAAATCAGAGACGAGGCCCATCGTTTTGCTCTGTCTTATCATCACAATCTCAGAAAAAAATCTGCTCACAAATCAGCCCTAGACGACATTGAGGGTGTGGGGCCCAAAACCAAAAAAAAGCTTGTGCAAGAATTTGGTTCAGTGACCAGAATAAAAAAAGCCAGTCTCAAAGAAATTCAAAATCTGGTCGGCAAGAAACTTGGACAAAAAGTAAAGGAACAACTCTAATGACTTCAAACAACCACAATCATCTCCAGAAGGAGGTTGAAAAAAAAGAAGACAGAAAAGAGAAGCGCAAAAAAAAGAAGATGAAGGTTAGTGGGAAATCGGTTAAAGATCTGCAACGTTTGATTAGCAAGAAGGGATAAAATACCTTCAACTACATCACGAAGAAGTGCTCGGGATCCCGCTTCTCTAGAAAGACCCTTTTTGAACAGAACCCCTTCGGTTAAACGTCCAAAAAGGGTCTCTCTAGAGAAGCGGTCTAATGATTTCGTGTTTTGAAGTGGAATACTAAAAACTATTGCCAATTGCCTCCAATAATGTTATATTCTTACCACTATGGATACCGCAAAAATTCTTACAATCATTCAATTAGTCGTTGCCGTCCTTATGACGGTGGTGATTTTGGTGCAAAATAAAGGCGTCGGCCTCTCTCAAACCTTCGGTGGTGGCGGAGACGGCAATCTCTATCAGACCAAGAGGGGGGCAGAAAAGATCCTTTTCCGCGCTACTATCGTCTTGGTAGTGCTCTTTTTAGGTCTTTCGGTGGCAAATCTCTTTGTTGAATAACAGCTAGAGCTATGTCAAAGAAGCCCTCTCTTTTTGATAATGTTGAGACCCCCAAAAACGCCAGCAAAGATCTGCCTCAGGATTCTTTGACCTTCAAAGATAGTGCAAAAAAAGAAAAAGGCCTACTTTACCTCAAAAACCTCAAATATTTGCCTCGTTTTTTCTCCAAAAGAGAAAAATGGGTCTTGTTCTTTCTTGTGGCCCTGGTTATTTTGACTAGTGTTTTTCTGGGAGTCGAAAATGCCGGTTACAACGTCCAAGTTATCCCCACTGAAGGTGGTCGCTATGTAGAGGGAGTTGTTGGCGAACCACAGCATATCAACCCCCTTCTCTCTCAAGCCAGTGATACAGATCAAGATATTAGTTCACTTATTTTTTCCGGTCTACTGAAATATAACGAGAATCAAGAGCTTGTTCCAGACCTAGCTGAGTCATATGAAATCAGCGAAGACCAAAAGAACTACACTTTTCATCTTAGAAAAGATGTCGTCTGGCATGATGGAGAAAAGTTTACCGCCGACGATGTTGTTTTTACTGTCCAAACCATCAAGAGTCCGGAAATAAATAGCCCCTTGTTATCTAGCCTTTCTGGAGTAGCCGTAGAAAAAATTGATGACTACACCGTTAAGCTAACTCTCACTGGAGATACTTATTCTCCATTTTTCAAAGAAAGTACTATTTTTGGCATTCTGCCCAAACATATTTGGGAAAATATTTCTCCTTCAAGCGTAGCTTTGTCTGAAGCCAATCTTAAACCGGTTGGCACGGGCCCCTTCAAATTTAAAGATTACAAAAAAGATAAGAAGGCCGGAGCCATTCTAAGCTACAATCTCGAAAGAAACTCGGATTACTATGGCAACAAGCCCCTGATCGAGTACTTCACTTTCAATATTTACATGGACTGGGACACCGCCATTGAAGCTTACAAGAAGGGTGATGTTCTGGGTGTTGGCTATATTCCCAGAGATTCCAAGCTTCTCATAACCGAGAAACTTGAGAAGAAAATAAATTACTATCATCTCAAACTACCCCAATATTTTGCTCTTTTCTTTAACTGGGACGACAACCCTCTTCTCAAAGAAAGAAATGTCAGGAGAGCTATTGCCTACTCTATAGACAGAGATAGAATTATCAATGAGGCCTTGGATGGTGAAGCTGTTCCTGTTTATGCCGCCATTATGCCCAATTTCTTGGGGCATAATGAGGGCATAGAGAAATATGCTATCAACCCACAAAAAGCCAAAGAAGAACTAGAAAAAGGCCTGTGGAAGTTCAATCAAGAAGAAAACGCCTATTACAAAGACAATCAGAAACTAGAGTTTACTCTCTTTGTCAGCGGACAAGAAAGCTATCTAAAGACAGCCGAGATAATCCAAGAAGACCTGGCTAAGATTGGTATTACTTGTCACATTGAACCAATCGACCCCATCACTCTCAAGACAGAAAACGTCAAACCCAGAAGTTATGAAGTACTGCTCTACGGTCAACTTCTCATGCACGATCCTGACCCATATCCTTTCTGGCACTCTTCGGAAAGAAAAGACCCTGGTCTCAATCTAAGTAATTACCGCAATGCCAGCGTTGATGATCTTTTGGAAACGGCCAGAAAAACGACCAACAAAGAAGATAGGATCAACAAGTATATTCACTTCCAGAACATCATGGCCGAAGAACTACCCGCCATCTTTCTGTACAGTCCAACCTATCTCTACAGCGTCGACAAAAAAGTTAATGGTATTGAGCTTGAATATATTACTCTCCCCCACGATAGATTTGCTAGTATTAGCAAATGGTATCTCGAAACCAAGCCTATCTTGGTAAAAGAAGAGGATAAGTAATCACACTTCTCTTAAGACCAAAAAGAAAATTTGACTACTATTTTTCAAGAGTCAATTGAAACTGCCTTTTTTATTAGTCGTTTGAATTAACCCAACTTCGACTCATCCGCCAAAGCTTTAGCGCAGGAGGATTGAAACTTGAAATATATTAGTTATTAATATTAATTGAAAATTAATCTCATAAATGATTAAAAAGACCAAACCAAAACTGCGTGTCATTCCTCTTGGTGGACTTGAGGAAGTAGGCCGCAACATGATGATTATCGAGTACAACTACGATATCATTATCGTTGACATGGGCCTGCAGTTTCCTGAAGAAGACATGCCCGGAATTGATTACATCATTCCAAACATTTCTTACCTCAAAGGTAAAGAAAACAACATTAGAGGTGTTATTGTCACTCATGGTCACTACGACCATATCGGCGGCATCCCTCACCTTATGCCCAAGCTTGGCAACCCCACAATTTTTACCACCAAACTGACCAGAGCTATTATTGAAAAAAGGCAAGAAGATTACAGAAACAGTGACAGTCTCAATTTTTACACCATCGATCCAGACGACAAGATCAAACTGGGCGTGTTTAAGATTGAGTTCTTTCGGGTTAATCACAACATCCCCGATGGAGTCGGTATCGCTATTCACACCCCAGAAGGACTTATGGTTCATACTGGTGACTTCAAATTTGATCATTCTCCAGTCAATGATGCTCCGGCGGAAATTGGCAAAATCGCTCGTTTTGGCGCTCAGAAAGTTCTAGCCCTCTTTTCTGACAGTACTAACGCTGAGTCAGAAGGCTACTCAATATCTGAATCAGCCATTGGGGAAGCCATGGATCAAATTATCAGTGGTGCTCCCGGAAGAATTATCATTGGAACTTTCTCTTCCCTTCTCTCTCGTATTCAGCAAATTATTAATATTGCGAGCAAATATGAGCGCAAGGTCGCAATAGAGGGCTTTAGCATGAAAACGAATGTCGACATTGCGATCAAGCTTGGCTATCTCAAAGTCCCTCCCAAAGTCATTATTGGCATTGATGAGGCCAACAGAATGGATCCCAAAAAAGTTATCATTATGTGTACCGGAGCCCAAGGTGAAGGCAAAGCTGTTCTAATGAGAATTGCCAACAAAGAACATCGAAAAATACAGATCGAAAAAGGTGACACCGTTATCTTTTCTTCTTCGGTCATTCCTGGAAATGAGAATAGTGTTCAGAAGCTCAAAGATTCTCTCTCAAGAGAAGGGGCTCATATTGTTCACTATAAGCTAATGGATGTTCATACGGGTGGTCATGCTCATGTTGAAGATCTCAAGATGATGATGCAGCTCACCAAGCCCAAGTATTTCATTCCAATTCATGGCAACAGATATTTCCTACAACTTCACGCCAAGATTGCCAGCAGTATTGGCATTCCGGAGAAAAATATCTTTGTGGCCGACAACGGCCAGGTTATGGAATTCGAAAACGATGAAGGAAAACTGCTCAGACAAACTGTCCCCTCTGATCATGTCTTTGTGGACGGTCTAGGCGTTGGTGATGTGTCAAACATTGTTCTACGTGATCGTCAGATGATGTCTGAGGATGGCATGCTCGTCGTCATTGCCACGCTTGAAGGCAGAACCGGTAAACTAATTGGTAGTCCCGATATAATTTCTCGTGGTTTTGTTTATATGAAAGAAAGCAAAAAATTGATTGAACAAACCCGCAAGAGAATCAAAACTATCTTGATTGATAAGGACCCCAAGATGTCACTCAATGAAACTTATATCAGAAATAAGATTCGTGATGATATTGGACAGTTCTTATTTACCAAAACACAGCGCCGACCAATGATCTTGCCGGTGATTATTGAAGTTTAGAAAACTAGACAGATCAAAAAAACGTAGGGGTTGCATTAATGCAACCCCTACGTTTTTATTTTGATTCGACTATCTATTTTACCAACTTGAACTAGATCCACCACCCCCAGAAGACCCACCGCCAAAACCGCCAAAACCTCCTCCAGAACTACCACTCCCACCACCAACACCCGGACCACCCCAGAAAATTCCAGGGCCACCGCGACGACTTCTGATAATAATCAAGATGATGATGATAAAACCAATACCAAAAATAAACTTAAAGACACCAAACAACAAACTAAACAACACTGCCACAAATCCTCCTACAGAACCTTCGTTTGGGCTGGCAGTTTCTACAGGCAAAACTTCCTCACCCTGAAGAATAGCGGCAATCTTATTAACTCCAGATTCTATACCGGCTTCGTAGTTACTGTCTTTAAAATATGGTTTAACATCATTCTCCAAGATGAGTTTGGTCCCAGCGTCAGTCAGTTCACCTTCTAGGCCATAGCCAACTTCAAGGCGCATTTTTTTATCATCTATGGCCACCAAAAATAGCACCCCATTGTCTTCCCCTTTTTTGCCAATTCCCCATTTCTCAAAAATTTCGTTGGCGTACTGATCGACTGTTAACCCCTCAAGCGAACTAACCGTTAGAACGGCAACTTCTTTGCCGGTTTTTTGTTCTAACTTCTGAAGTGTGGCATTAAGCTCTTGCTCTTTGACCTCTGATATCACTTCGGCATAATCGCTAACATAGCCTTGAGGTTTGGGGTAATCAACTGCCTGAGCTGAAAAAGAATAGCCTAGAAAACAGATGGTGCAGAAAAAAAAGCTTAGAAAAAATTTCTTCATGTTCTTAAATCAAACCACATACTTTTTTAATTTCTTTAAGATTCTTCTTGGCTATTCTTCTGGCTTCGGTTTCACTACTTTCTAGAATAGCGTCTACTTGCTCTGGATTTTCCAGTAGCTCTTTTCTCTTTTTTCTAAACGGGGCAAAATAAACAGCAATATCTTGAGCAAGTTGCGCCTTCAGATCAGAATATCTAAGAGTGCCCTGCTGATGTTCTTTTTGAAATTGAGCAAAGACCGAGGGTTTTGAGAATTCAGACAGCAAAGTAAAAAGATTGGCCACTCCTGGACTTTTGGTGGCAGTGTCATCACCTGTATCAGTAACCGCTCTTTTGATTTTCTTTTCAATTTCTTCCGGACTGTCAGATAACGCGATGCTCTCGTCCCCTGTCTTGCTCATTTTCTCGAGTGGATTTTTGAGGGACATTATACGTTTCCCATGAGATAAGACTGGCTTGGGGTATGGCAAAATATTAGCAAAGGTTTTGTTGAAACGCTTGGCAATTTCTCGCGTCAGTTCAATATGTGGAATCTGGTCTTCTCCTACTGGAACTTCATCGGCTTTGTAAAGGAGAATATCGGCGGCCATCAGAGCGGGATAAGAAAGAAGTCCCAGATTGACATAGTCTGGATGTTTTTCAACTTTTTCTTTGTAGGTCGGCACTCTTTCGACCCAAGAAACTGGAGTGACTGTCGAAAGAATCCACGCCAACTCTAAATGTTCCGGGATATGGGACTGAACAATGATCAAGCATTTCTTGGGGTCAAGACCGGCTGCCGAATAATCGACAACCACTTCTCTTATTTCTGCCTGTCTTGTGCTTGGGTCATAAGGAGTGGTCATACCATGAAGATCAACCACAGCATAGACCGCTTGATGGGTTTCCTGAAGATTGATCCAATTTTTGATAGCGCCAAGATAGTTTCCCAGATGGAGTTTTCCCGAAGGA